>NZ_JADBQM010000024.1:0-117930 GCF_014895895.1 Enterobacter cloacae complex sp. P14RS | reverse complement strand
GCCCTATCGGGTCCTGCTGCGTAAACCGTCCGCAGTCCGGGTCGTAATACCGGAACAGATTGTAGTGCAGCCCTGTCTCACGGTCCAGGTATTGCCCCTGCATACGCAGGTTCTGAGAATATCCTGATACCTGCGTCTCGCTTTCCCGCAGCAGCTTGCCCCAGGCGCTGTTCACACCTTCCCAGCGCACCTGCCCTTCGATATCCGTCATCCGCTCCGGCGTGCCGTTGGGCTGGCAGTGGAACCAGAAGATCTCCGGCGCTTCCACACCATCAATACGCGCCAATGGATCGTAGCTGTTCTGATCGCTGTAGACGTAGGTGAGCGGCACATCCCCGTGAACTTCCTGCAGCAGGCGGAACCCTTCCCAGACAAATCGGGTGGTGACCGGCTTACCGGTTGGCAGGCCGCCCAGCATCTGGCGTCGCGTTTTGCTGATGCGCCGACCGAGCGGATCGTAGCGGAAGCTGACCTGCGTCTGCGGCCTGTTGCGATCCCGCGGCTGGCTGATGACCTCCGTCAGGCGATGTTCGCCATCGTAGCGGTAGTGCCAGCGGGTCTGGCCGTTATCCTTCTCCACGGTGCGGCCGTGGATGTCATAACGCCAGCGAATGCCGTTCAGCTGCGTCAGGCGGTTGTGCGTGACCTTTTCAGCAGAGCCTTCCAGCGGGTTACCGGATGCATCCCAGCGCCACTGCTCCTGGCCGGGTAGCGTACCGTCCTGAACCAGCAGCCGCCCGGCGCTGTCGTACTGCCAGCGGTACCAGCTGAACGGGTTATCGTCCCGCTCTTCGCGAACCAGGTTATTGCGGTAGTCGTAATCCCAGCGGCGGGACCAGCGGCGCGGCGACGGGCGCTGGGCATTGCCGGTAAAGACGTCCCGGCGATGCAGTCGGCCAAGACGATCGTATTCGCTGCGGGTGGTCAGCAGCCCCTGCGTGCGGCTGGTTTCACGGTGAAGCTCGTCGCGGGTAAAGTCGGAGACCGAGAGCTTATCGAGGGCAATGCTGAGCAGATGCCCGCTGCCGTAGTAGAACTGTTTCAGCTCGCGGCCATCGGGCAGCGTGACGGAAGTGCGGTTGCCCAGCGCATCATATCCCCACGCAAGCTCACCATGCTCGCCCGCTTCGCGCGTCACGCGGCCGAGCGCGTCATACTCAAAGGCGAGCTCTTGCTCCGCCTCGGTGCTCCAGGCATCGGCTGAAAGCGCCGGATGCAGCCCAATGCGGCTTAACAGCCCGGACGGCGTGTAGTGGTAGCGGGTCTGCCCTTCTGGCGTGGTGCGGGCGACCAGCTGGCCGCTCGCGCTCCAGGCGAAAGCGTGAGTGATAGCTTCCGGATGACCGGCGGCAAAGGTGCGCGCAATCGTGCGTCCGCAGGCGTCATAGCGATACTGCGAGGCCACGCCATCAAGCCCTACCTCTTCCAGCAGCAGCGAGTCAGCGCCCCAGCGGAACTGGTACGCTTCGCCGTTCTCGTTTTCCAGGGCAATCAGACGCCCGCGGCTGTCCCAGCGGCGACGGACCTCTTCACCCTGCGTATTACGGGTGGCGGTTAAGCGCCCCGCCGCATCGTATCTGAACTCACTCTCTTTCCCGTCGGCGCCCGCATGCTTCACCGGCAGGCCACGTTCGTTCCATGTGAGCGATTCCGTCCAGCCTTCCGGGCGATCGAGCTGCACCGGGCGCCCTGCGGCGTCGTAGCGGTAGCGCGTCTCTTCACCGTCGGCGCCTGTCTCAGCCACCAGCCAGCCCAGCGGATGATAGCGATAGCGGGTAACACGCCCGGAACAGTCCGTCGAACGGACAACCTGTCCGGCCTCGTTGTACTCCTGATAGCGGCTGTTGCCTGCGGCATCGACCTCTTCCACAACCTGGCCAAACTCGTCCCGGCGCAGCTTCGTGGTCTGCCCCAGCGGATCCACCACGCGCTTCAGCCCGTGGTGTTCGTCGTACCAGAAGCGGGTGGCGCTGCCGTCGGCTTCGATAATGGCCGAGGGAAGCGCGCGGTGCTCCAGCCAGGTGGTGGTGCGGGTATTGCCGTCGGCGTCGGTCTCCTGAACCCGGTTGCCCATCTCGTCGTAAACGAAGGTGACGGCGTTGCCGAGCGGATCGATGCGACGCGTCAGAAGCTCGTTATCGTCCCACTCGTAGCGCCAGTTTTCACCGCGCTCGTCGACGTAGCGCACAATCAGATTCTGTGCGTTCCAGTAGTGGCGTCGCGTCTGGCCGTCGTAGTGCTCGACGGTCGTCAGCCCCGCGTCTAAATCGTAGCTAAAGCGGCAGCCATCGCCGGTGCTGGTGCGGTTTTCCACCACGCGCCAGTGATCGAATTGTTTCCAGCGGTATTCGCTCTCCAGCCCCCCCGGCAAGCGGTGCCAGACCATCAGGCCGTGGTCGTTGTAACGGTATTCACGCGTCACCACGCCGGAGGCATCCGTCGCGCTCGCCAGCTGGCCGCGCGCATCGTAGCCCCACTGCATCAGCGGCCAAGTTTGGTTGCCGTCGAAATGGCTGGCTGCGGTAACCCGCTGCGGGAAACGTTCATCCTCATAGCGCAGGGTGACGTCGATAGCCCGCGGCTCGTCGTGAAGACCAACCAGCCTGCCGTGCTCGTCCCACGCCGTCAGCAGCGCGTTGCCGTATTCGTCGCTGAGGGAGGCCAGACGCAGGATAGAAGGATTCGCGCGGGTCGGTTTGTACAGACGCCACACCGCGCCGTCGTCGTCGGCAATCGCCACGTCGCCGTTCTCATTGCGGCGGATAATGATGCCTTCGCTGATGCTGTAAAACGCGCGGTCGACCGGCGGCAGTTCAAAGCTCAGCTCGCGACCGGTTTCATCGAACCAGGTCGCATTGTTATCTTCCAGCGAGAGATAGCTGTCAAAGGTCGTTGCCCAGCCCAGGCCGAACAGCCCTTCGCGGGTGGTCAGGCTGTTATAGCTGCGCTGCCAGCGCAGCGGGAAGCGCCCCGGCAGCGAGAAATCGAGCTCGTCGTCGTCATTCAGCACCTTCACGCCGGTGGCGGCGTGAACCGGGTGCGAGGAGCCGAACACGGCGTTGACCGCCATATCCGCCAGCATCCCGCCGCCAGCCGCCGCCAGCGCGCAGGGCATGTTTTTCAGGATCTTGCCCGGACGCCCGCGCAGCAGGGAGAGCGCAATCATCCCCAGCGCCAGGCCCGGCGTTTTACCGCTTTTGATATCGCGGACCGTAAGCGTGTCCCCGCCGATGATCACGTTAGGAGAGACATCGTCGGAAACGGTGCCTTCGCAGGTGGTGCGATCTTTCGCGCGCACCGCAGGCTGGCCGTTGATGAAGACGCTTTTGGAGCCTTCCGCCAGATACTGCGGCCCGGAGTGTTTTTCACACGCCACCTTGTCTTCTTCCAGCGGCGAGGTTCCCGCAGCGGCGGAGGCCACACTCGGCTGCCACATTTCGCTGCCAAACTGTCCGGCGGCGGAAAGCAGCATGCCCGCGTAATCGGCAAAGCTGCCCGGCGACTGCGGCTCAGGGGGCGGGGTATCGGCGGGCGTGAGCGTGCCTGCCGCGCGCGCGGCAGGGATTGCGTTGGTCAGAACGTTGTTCGAACCGGTGGTGATTTTGCCCGCAGGCGACGGCGGGAAAAGCGCATTACCTAACCCTTCCGCGGCGTTACTGATATCGTCTGTGATACCCGCCACGTTCGCCAGCACGCCGCCAATGATGCCGCTTAACAGACAACTGGATCCAATTGCTGCCACGCCTGCAGCTGCTGCCCCCGCACCCAGCAATGGCGCCGCTACGGTTGCTGCTGCGCCTACCGCCGCACCGATCACCGCATAGGCGGCACCTTCCGCCACAATGCTGGTGATGTCAGCAAAAATGCTGGAGTGAATAATCTCGTCGCCCTTACGGGCCGCGTTGTTATCGCTCATGCCTTACACATTCCGGTTGTCGTTTAGCGTCAGACTCTGCTTAAGCGCGCTCCAGCGCACCTCGTCCTCTTCAGTGAATGCTCTGAGTGCCGAGAGGGTAAAAATCATCATTACGGGTTTGCCCGGCGTCTTCACGGCCAGCTGTTTTTGCCACAGACGCTGCCCGTTGCGGTCAAAGGTGGTCTCAACTTCCAGCCCGTTAATTTTTCCATCAGGCCCGGCTTTTACGCTCCGGAATTCGCTCTGGGCGATCTCACCCATCTGAGGACGCAGCACATCCCACTGGCGGTGAAACTCTTGTTCGTAGTCGCTGCCATCGGGAATCACGCCGCGGCTGACCACCACGGACAGCCCGCTTTCGTCATCGCGAATGATGTTAATGCTGTTATCCTGCCAGGCAGCAGGAAAAAGGGAAAATGAACCTTCCTGGAGGGTGTATTTCATAAGTGAACTCGGGATGATTAATATTGAGAGAAACAAAAGAGGCCAATCCATGCTGACCTTTTGGCTGGCTGTTTTATTTAAGCCACTGACCTGACTGTTCGACTAAAACATGACTGCCTTTGCTGACAACCAATTTCACAGGTGCATACGTCACGGTATAAGCGATCTCGCCATTCTTGTACGTTGAGCCGATTATTTTACCTGCGGAGTCGTGTAACGTTTTACCCCTTAAGGAGATCGTACTGTTATCGCTTTTGCGCACGCCGAGATAAACCATCTCGTCACATTTGCTCTCAAAATGGCCGCATTTGTTTATCAGCGAAATAGCAAATTTATCGGTGTCCAGTTTTCTGGTTTCCGCGTTTTGAACCGAAGCGGCTTTACGTAACGTATATCGCAGCGGAGCATAGTAATTTCCTTTTTGAGGAGGAGTAACTAAACGCCATTCCATTTCACGCCCCTTTATTTCCAGAACAGCCCGTCCACCTACGCCGCCAAACGATGAGTTGAACTCAACGTTGGCACGATTGCCAGCGATCGTACCGCTAAGATTTTGCTCATCATCTTCCGGGCAATCTATGCGGTTTCCTCTCTGGGAGATATAGCAATAAGAGCCGATGATCCGGTTGTCTGATTCAGCTAATCGCAGGGTTAACGTCGAGTCGTTCTTGAATTCGCCAGCCCACTCCCCTTCAAATACGAGTTTTGATTGGCCGAACGTTGCAAAATGCATCGCATTAAATCTGGCGGCCCACTGCTGAATATCGGCATGAATAACCGGGCTATTGTCAGATGACTGGTAATGAATAACGTCCGACGTCGGAACCCCCCAGGCTGCAAAGATTTTGCCGTCAGGATTGATGACCAGCGCGGATGCATTCTCCTGATAGAGATCTTTTAACCAGCCTTCAACAAACAACCCACCACCTGTGGTGGTATGCGGTTCACCGAAGACATCAAAGTTATCAATAAAGGTCTGGTAATGATTTCCCAGCGTTTTCCTGAGATTGTCAGTCACTTCGCTGTCGTTAACGATGTGACTGACCGTATCGAGCTTGTTGTATTGAGATAATTCAAGCGCCGTTGTGGTTTCAACGACGCCTGTCAATAACGCCGTGAACAAAACGACTGCCAGATACTTTTTGGTCATAAATCACTCTGAAGTACCATTTTCGTAATTCATTGTTATTTTTACAACCTTACTATCTTTAAGCTCAAAAGAGAGCAATTTCTTACCCAATTCATAGGAAACCCACTGCTCCCCGGAATCATTTTCGACCTGACCACTGCCGTAAGCTTTATTAAGTTCATTTATTGTTGAACCAATATGGATCCCGCGAACTGTTTTGCCATCCGGAGCAGTTAACGTAATCTGCGCCACAATATAATCGTCAACACTTCGCTCGGTTTTATCCCACCAGAGATTGGAACTGAATATTTTTAACCCAGTCTTCTGATGCTGGTAGAATTTATAGTTCGTTCCGTCAAAAGGAACTTCACCGAAAAAACTACCTTCCACAGAAACTGCAATTTTACGCGCAACCTCAGGAGTCCATGTCTCACCCAGTGCCACAATCTGGTCGTTTAACTGCAGAGAAAAATCATCTTTAGCCAGAATGAGCGGCATAGTCTGAGCCATTACTTCATAACTGCTCAGAAAGGTAGACATGAGGGTAAAAAAAAGAGAGACAGAAAGGCGTTTTTTCACGTTAATCGTCATTTGCTGGATAAATATTATGCTACTCACTACTTTAAAAAGCAGTGAGTAATGAAATAAACATTTTTAGTCAGCGCTAATAGCGACCCCACCCAAGCAGTCAGGTTTTTTTACCATGAAACTGAAGCTTATTTTTTGCCCATTCATATCCTTTAGCGCTGTATAACTGGTCACTTCGTTCTCCGAACGGCCTCGTGGATAATCAGTTAACGTCAGTTGCGGATAATGTTTTTTAACAGTGTCGAGAGTGATGCACTGGCCGGACGGTGAAAAATTCAGTAACGGTGCCATCCCGTCACTTTCTTTACTTAAACGTAAATCAATTGCAGTAATGTTCGTTCCATCCGCCAGTTTGATATCGTCGGCATTGTAGAAATTGATATATTCATTTTGTTTCGTTAGCTTGAATGACAACGGAGCGTTATCCAGACTGTTAACGGACAATGTTTTGAGTGATGCGCTCATTTCTTCAATGAACTGCCAAAGATCCTGTTTCTGCATGTTACCTCCTGCCATTCCCGTCGTTAATAAAGCCGCAAGCACCGCACCCGTTTTTAGACTATGGATAATTTTTATCATACCAACCGCCATAATAATCTTCGTAATATTGCCCTGTGGTAGACGTTTGTTCGCCTTTGCCAAAGATACGGCCTATCTGCGTACGCGCTTCACTTTCCTTTATAGCCCCACGTTCGAGAGAATCATAGATACGATTATATTGTGTCTGATTTGCCGGATTGCCTGCAATACCTATATCCCCACCCTTGTTGGCTATGATTTCGCGTTGGACCCGGATATTGTTCAAGGTTGCAGCGCCTTCATCACTGAGTGTGCTGTTGAGATAGGCGTCGCGCGAAGAAAAATCAATGTTGGGTTCATATAAAGCGTGACCACTTTCATGTGACAGAGACTGAACGACTGCATTCGGGTTACCGAGCTCATTTTTATCAACGGTAATAACGCGCTTTTGACGATTGGCAAACGTCCCCTTGCCTGCTTCACCTTCTTCAAATGTCCAGCCTCGTTTCTTTAACGTCGCTATGTCATTTTTCATCGTCGGTGATTTATCGACAAGACTATCTACATCCTTTCCATATCCGCTTGAAGGAACATTGGATGCTGGAGGCGTAGCGTTTTTAGAGGTTTCGGCTGGTGCGCTGGCAGCCACACCAGCCTTACTCTCCTTTCCCGGCGTAAATTTCGCCTGCACCGCCGCATCAATATCCCCTTTATGCCCAGAACCCGGCGCCGTTGTGCCCGGCTTGGTGCCAGAAGTATTCAGATGCAGCTTACCGCCCGTGGTGATATAACCATCCCCTTCCACGAAGAAGTTAAACTCTTTGCCGATCAGGTTAATCTTGCCGTTAGCGTTCAGCTCAATAGCGCTCTCACCTGAGACCAGCCGCAGCTTCGTCCCGGATGCAATAACATACTGCTCGACCGCCGCATCCAGCTTGCCTTTCCCCGTCAGGATCTCGGTTCCACCTTTCACCGCTTGAGTCTGGTTTGCTTCCACACGATGCAGCTCATTTTTCTTCACGTAATGGCTGCGCGCCCCGCCGACGCTGTGCGTTTCATCATTTTTAACGCTGGTATCCATATTGCGCTCGGCCTGGATCCATACCTGTTCTGCGCCCGCTTTATCCTCAAAGCGCAGGGCGTTGGCGTTGTCCACGGAGCCCCCTTTCGTGCGGCTCATAAAGCCCATCTGCGTCGCTGCGGCCGGAAGCGCCCACGGCGGCATGCTCGCGTCGTTATACACGCGGCCGGTAATAATCGGACGGTCCGGGTCGCCGTTGATAAAGTCCACCACCACCTCGTCGCCGACGCGCGGGATCTGCACCCCGCCGTAGCCCTGGCCTGCCCACGCGCTCGACACGCGAACCCAGCAGGAGCTGGTGTCATCGCCCTTCGCCAGCCGGTCCCAGTGGAACTTCACCTTCACCCGGCCATATTTATCCGTCCAGATACTCTCCCCCTTCGGCCCCACCACCTTCGCCGTCTGCGGGCCGTAGGTGCGCGGCCAAGCCGTGCTCTGCGCCGGACGGTAAACCACCGCCGACGGAATGACCGTGAAATCGGTACGGTGTATGGTCTCCCCCTCGCCGCTGGCGTAGCGGTTCTCCTCGAAGTGGTAGCCCGCTGCCGTCACCAGATACTCCCCGTTGTCGCTGAAGAACGGCGCGTTGGTTAACGTGAAGGTGTGCCCTGGCGCTATCCCCGCCGCCGTGGCGGTGGCCTGAATCTGCTGGTGCTCCACCTGCCAGCGCTCCTGACGGATACGGGCATAGAACTCCCCGTGACCTTTGTCCACAAAGCGCCCCGGCCAGTCGTACACGTCGATGCTGCCCGGCTTCGGCGACGCCGGGTTCTGCTGGGCCTGGAACAGCCACGCGTTCGGCTTGCGGAAGTCATAGTCGTCGAGGCTGTAAATCCCCGGCGTCACGCTGTCCTCCAGCGCCCACTGGCTGATGCCCTCTTCGTCCGTACTGCCGCCGGACGGCGTCTGGTGGTAAGGAATGACATCATAGCCACTGAACGGCTGATGCTGCGTGGCGGCGTCAGTCAGCACCAGGGTGTGCTTGTCCGCCTCATGGCGGAAGTGATACGCAATTCCCTCCAGCTCCATCAGGCGGCTGATGAAATCCAGGCTCGACTCCTGATACTGCACGCAGTAGTCCCATACCCGGTAGCTGCCGGTGAGCTTATCCTCAACGTTGACCTGATGCTCGCCCAGAAGGGTTTTCACAATCTGCGGCACCGTCTGGCCCTGGAAGATACGCAGGTTACGGTCGCGCTTCATCGGCCACAGGTCCGGCTCCACCGTCAGCTGGTACACCGCATAGCGGGTGCCCGTCAGCTCAACGGCGCTGACCGCCACGCGGGTAATTTTTCCGTTAATATAGCGGGACGTCAGCAGATTCTGCGTCGGGATGGTCACCGTGACCGGCTGGCCCAGCAGCTTACTGCGGTCAATGCGCGCGTCCGTGCCGAGTACGGTCAGCGTCAGCGCGAACGACTCGGACATCGCCTCGCGGCCTGAGAGTTTCCAGAAAAGCAACCCCTCCACCGGGAGCTGAACGGTAATTCGGTTGAGCATAATCATTATTCCACTATGGACTAATCTCAGTGCCAGAAGTTAACTCATTTCAATACGCAAAGCGTAAACGCTGCTGGTTTGATAATGAGTAGCTGTAAGATTGACTTCTCATGCCACAAAAAAACCACTTTTCCTGAATTTTCATCGAGATAAACAGTTACAAGAAAGTGTCTTCAGGGGCTCTATCGAACAATTCACCAGCCATTTTGGCGATACGTTCATGTTGTACGAGTTTGTTTTTCCAAGCCTGCGGAATACCGGAATAACCATATAATGCTCCCGCTAATTGTCCTGCCGTCGCCGCAACGCTGTCAGCGTCATCGGCAAGATTGGCGGCCAGCAGAATTGCATCCCGGAAGTTGTCAGTATTCCATACGGACCACATCGCGGCCTCAAGCGTATCGATAACATAACCACTTGAACGAATCTGATCGCGAGTTTTTTGCTTATACTCACCCGCATTTATGATCATTACGCGCGCGCACAGTGGGAAAACATGAGGGGAAAAAGCTTCTTCTTTTTGATAACCGTTAATTAAATAGTGCAATACCAATCCGAGAAATTGGCATGCGTTAATTGACTCTACCGCGCCATGCGTTGCTCGACTCTGAGCCTGGGATTCGAAGTAAATCGCACGCAGCGATTTTCGACGAAAGATAGACACCGGTGCTTGACGAATAACCCCAGCATTACCAGCAGTGTGTTTCTCTGTATTACCATACCAGGAAGGTCCGACACGCTTATACTGTTCAAGTGCGAATCGCGTCGTATTCCCGATATCGAAGCACCGACCATTACTACTATTCTCTCCGTCAAGATACCATTTCAGGAGTTATTTCCTAAGCACATCGGTGTGCATTCTGTTTTCTGAAAGATAAGTCTCTGCCAGACATAATGCCATGGACGTATCATCTGTCCATTCACCAGGTTTTAATTGAAAAGGTCCCTCACCAATCATATCCGCTACATGTTCACTGTCTCTGCGTTTAAATTCAAGAGTAGTGCCAACTGCATCTCCAACAGCCAAACCCACTAACGCCCCAAGTGCTTTATCGCGTGAAACATCTTCATTTGTGATTAAAGGTTATATTTCATCCCATACATGAGAGGAATTTGAATCATCAATGCTGCTTCTTATTACCTTACGAACATTAACTGGCATGTAGTTACGATAACGATCGGCATAATGATTAATTACTGAGTCTTCGCTGTAAAGATTTATCATCCCGCACCCTTTAATTAAACGTTCTTTACCACTTGCGATATCGTTTTTGCCTTTTCAAATACTCAACGTCTTGCTCATGAGGGAGAATAAACTTCAATCCTTTTCCCATTTGCGAAGCTATATAATTAACATTGGACAAATGCTGAGCAAGTTCTGCATCGGTTGTATCAAACTCTTTTGATGCAAGCACTCCAAGATTTAATTTGTGCAATTTACTTTTATCTTTCTCAGACCCCGTTAGAATAGACTTAATATAGTCCAACTGATTCTTCGCCATAACATATAAAGAAAATGTAGGATTTTCTTCTAATCGATGATTAATTGCATCAATAGCATCATTGATATAATCCAGCGCGGTGTAATTTTCTTTACTCATGAGTCACCTCAAATACTGCCCTGGCGGTGGCCTGAACCTGTGGATGCTCCACTTCTACCTGTTACACAGCATAGTGCGTGCCCGTTCTCTCAACGGCACCGTTCGCCACGTGGATAATCTTGCCGTTAACATAGCGGGATGCCAGTTTTCAGAACAGAATATCCACTCCCGCGAGCTGAACGATAATTCAGCTGAGCATGATTTTTTATTCCACGATGATCTGATCTCAATGCCTGAAGTTAACTAATCCTCAGAACGAGGGCGGTTATGATATTATTTCTGTGAAACAAAAAATAAAACCACATTTCTATGGTTTTATTTAGATGGCCATGAATTAACTTTGTCAGCTCATCGTTTTTCTATGCGAAACGTAGAAAGAATGATTTCCATGCATCGTTTATTGGCTTCGTAATAATAATCCTGATGATTACGATGAGGCCCAACCACCTCAACGTAACACCACAAATCATTCATTTTAAAGATACGCATATCGTAATAAGCCCTGATATTCTCCGCAGCGCTGACTACCTCTCCCGTACAGCTATAAAGATCGCCTGTAAACGAGGGATTGATATCATTTGGGATGCTGGCAATGTCCGATGTCGTAAGAGAGACCGCACTATCGTGGCGGTTAAAGCGCGCAGTTGCTTCATCGAAAATAGCCTGCGCAGCGGGATAATCAGCCTGACGGAAAAGACAGAAATTAATCACTCCATGGTTGACGTTACCTATTGTGTGTTCAATTACCAGACGATTATCATCCAGCGTATTCACCAGCCATGAATCCGGAATTTTAAATCCACTGTCATTTTTGTTGCTAAGGCTGACTGTTTTCAACAGTTCTGAAAGCATCAAATTGCTGCGATGCAGTAAATCCCAGTTGATAGCAATCAGGAAAATAGTATCGGCAATCGTGTTGTAATCTTTCGACGCACAAGCCGTTTTCAAAAGGAAGTAATTTCCCCCACCATTTACAGGATTATAATCCTTCTGCACCGTATATCGTGAAACGACCTCATCACCCGATGGCATCGTTTTAATGGACAGGATATCCGCAAACTTCCCGCTTCCTGAAGGATGCGTAATTATTCTTTGGCTCAGTACTTTCTCACCCATTAAATCGAGCTTATTTATAAGCCAGTCTGACGCATTCATCTCCCACTGACAGTGTTCATATGCAGCCCAGACTTCAATATAGGGGCCGGTGTCATCGGCGATGTATCGTCCGATATTCGTCAGCCCAACCTCCTGAAATGTGATCGGCTTTAACTCTGCTGGCTTAACATTCTGGGGTAACAATAGCCAGTAATGAAGCATCTCTTTTTCTGCAGAGGTATAGAGACATTTCCAGAAGTTTTCCCGAATCTCTTTTTCCTGATCCTTCATCTCAAGAGGGAAAAAATATTGTTTTTCAGCAACCATAATGCAACCTCACTCGTCGCGCTTACTTAAGCCATAAACCCGAAAACATAAGGAAGCTTCCGAGGGTAATTAAGCTTTTAGCAAAGATAAGTAAGCCAGGCGCCACGGCACGTGTCATAGACGATAATTTTTCATAATTTTCCGCGTTGTATCTTTTGTGCCCCCCCATAATCCCGGAAAATAACGTGCAGAGCAGCACTACTGTGATCTTTAATCCCCAAACACACAAGAAAGACATGGATAAGATGATCGAATAATGCTTGGCCGTTGCGACGGAAAATAATGACATTGACTGAGCAAGCCATTTCAACGTAAAGCCAATGACGACCGTAGCCACTAACACTAGAACGAACATTAACCCCGCAAGGAGCCACTGCTTTTTGTTAAATAAATCTTTTCCATTCCAGATAAGCGCTAGCGTCCAAATCATAAAGACTATAAAGAAAAACCAATGCATCACAACGTTCCCCATTTACACATTTTAATCTCCTATCAGGACTGTAACACAGCCAGTCTTAATCACACCATCGCCACTGCCCGCCGCTGGGGACGGCTTACTTTCATCATCGTCATAAATCCAGTCAAGGATCGGTTTGAGAGCAAATTTGATACTGGCATCCCCTCCCAGACCGAGCGCCGCTGCAAGCTCACCGGACACCTTAAGGTTAAATGAATAATCAGTGCTATCAATCCAGGTTCCCACGCCTGCAGAAGCGCCAGCGCTCCCTGCACTCCCTGAAAGTTTGCCATCGGCAACGACTACGCCATAAAAATCGGCTTTAGCCGTCGCCTCTCCTTTGACCGCCGCGGCTTCTGCGCCAAGTTCAACATTAAAACCATAACGCCCTTTATTTCCGTCATATAGTTCACTGACGGCCTTCGCTTCAGCGGTTGCCATGTATACATCCCCACCGACGCCGCCGTACTGTTGCCCTTCTTTTCCAATGCTTCCCGAGGCGCCATATTGTATTGCGGTGGCGTTTGCATTGAGATTAATCGCCCCGTAATCAGCTCGATCGGTCACTAACGTGCCGCTGGCAGTCGCCACCCCTACTTTAGTACGTACCTCGCCTTTATATTTATCCTGACTTTTTGTATTCCCGACCGTGATATCGGCAAGTGCGAATCCGGCTGAAGCCGTATCGGGTTTTCCAAAGCCGGATTTATCTTCAAGGCTTGCATAGGCGCCAAGCACACGGGCGTCGTAAACATCACCATGTATAGCACCATCTTTACCCGCATCCTTCGCCGCCGTTCCGCCCCAGTATTGCGGAGGTGCGGGTTGAGTGGATGCGACCGCAGGGGTCGCTGAGGTATTGCAACCCGTCTTGTCACCTTCCCTGGCGAGAGGCAAACCATTCACAAATACCGTTGTTGAACCACTGAGAATACTTCCCTGACCATGTTGGGAGCATGAAAGCGGGTCGCCTTTTCGTGCTGCCGGAAATCCGCCAATAATTACGTTGGGACTTCCGCTTTGAATTGGGCCAGTATGTGCGCTGGAATCGATGCGCGCTCTGGCGGCTGGTTTTCCCATAATAGCGTTCTCTGTACGCAGATTAACTGTTAACTTTTACAATCGCGCCCTTAATATCGGTAAGGTTAGTTCCCGTTATACTCACCGTATCATTTGCTTTGAGCTCGGTATTGATCCCATCACCTAGTCTTGTAAGCTCATCACCTTTGAAGATGGCTTGTTCCACAGCCTCTGCTTTGAGGTTGCCTTGGCCTACGTGAATCTCAATGGTATCCGGGGCGATCAGAATATAGTTGTCTTTAACTTTGAGTTTAATCGTGGTCACAGATTCCAGCAGCGCGTTACCTTCTTTATCCATGGTCAAGACGGTTTGATCTTTCCCAACGTTTATAACGTGCTTGTTACCAATATTATGCGTTTCATTATTACCTACATCTGATTTCAGGTTCCGCTTAATCGTAATATTCTCATCCTGTCCGATGGTTTTTCTACGATCGACACCGACATCATGAGTTTCAGAATTTTCAATATCCGTATCCATATTTTTTTCTGCATGGATCCAGATCTGCTCGTGCCCGGCTTTATCTTCAAAACGGAGAATATTGGCATTGTCTTTATGGCCATCTTTGCTGCGGCTATAAAAGCCCATCTGCGTCGCCGCAGCCGGCAGCGCCCACGGTGGCATGCTCGCGTCGTTATACACGCGGCCGGTAATAATCGGACGGTCCGGGTCGCCGTTGATAAAGTCCACCACCACCTCGTCGCCGACGCGCGGGATCTGCACCCCGCCGTAGCCCTGGCCCGCCCACGCGCTCGACACGCGCACCCAGCAGGAGCTGGTGTCATCGCCCTTCGCCAGCCGGTCCCAGTGGAACTTCACCTTCACCCGGCCATATTTATCCGTCCAGATACTCTCCCCCTTCGGCCCCACCACCTTCGCGGTCTGCGGGCCGTAGGTGCGTGGCCACGTCGTGCTCTGCGCCGGACGGTAAACCACCGCCGACGGAATGACCGTGAAATCGGTACGGTGTATGGTCTCCCCCTCGCCGCTGGCGTAGCGGTTCTCCTCGAAGTGGTAGCCCGCCGCCGTCACCAGATACTCCCCGTTGTCGCTGAAGAACGGCGCGTTGGTTAACGTGAAGGTGTGCCCTGGCGCTATCCCCGCCGCCGTGGCGGTGGCCTGAATCTGCTGATGCTCCACCTGCCAGCGCTCCTGACGGATACGGGCATAGAACTCCCCGTGACCTTTGTCCACAAAGCGCCCCGGCCAGTCGTACACGTCAATGCTGCCCGGCTTCGGCGACGCCGGGTTCTGCTGGGCCTGGAACAGCCACGCGTTCGGCTTGCGGAAGTCATAGTCGTCGAGGCTGTAAATCCCCGGCGTCACGCTGTCCTCCAGCGCCCACTGGCTGATACCCTCTTCATCCGTGCTGCCGCCGGACGGCGTCTGGTGGTAAGGAATGACCTCATAGCCGCTGAACGGCTGATGCTGCGTGGCGGCGTCAGTCAGCACCAGGGTGTGCTTGTCCGCCTCATGGCTGAAGTGATACGCAATCCCCTCCAGCTCCATCAGGCGGCTGATAAAGTCCAGGCTCGACTCCTGATACTGCACGCAGTAGTCCCAGACCCGGTAGCTGCCGGTGAGTTTATCCTCAACGTTGACCTGATGCTCGCCCAGCAGGGTTTTGACAATCTGCGGCACCGTCTGGCCCTGGAAAATACGCAGGTTACGATCGCGCTTCATCGGCCACAGGTCCGGCTCCACCGTCAGCTGGTACACCGCATAGCGCGTGCCCGTCAGCTCAACGGCGCTCACCGCCACGCGGGTAATCTTGCCGTTAATATAGCGGGAGGTCAGCAGGCTCTGCGTCGGGATGGTCACCGTGACCGGCTGGCCCAGCAGCTTACTGCGGTCAATGCGCGCGTCCGTGCCGAGTACGGTCAGCGTCAGCGCAAACGACTCGGACATCGCCTCGCGGCCTGAGAGTTTCCAGAACAGAAGCCCCTCCACCGGGAGCTGAACGGTAATTCGGTTGAGCATAATCTTTATTCCATTTAGCTTATGCGATGCAAAAAAGCGGGTCGCATCTCTGATAAAGCATCATTCAAGAAAGGGGCTTTTCCCGCTCGTTCATCCAAAAAACAAGAGAGTAGATTTTCAGTGACTCTGATGTGACAAATAACCCTACATTCAACCAGACGTTTGAAATTCCAAACACGCTTACTAAAAGAGGGAAAAATGAGACTGAACATCTGAATGAAATCAAACGAAATAATTCCTGAGCAAGAGCAAATTTGACTGCACCGTTCTTTCGTTTGAAGAATAACCAGGCCGAAGCAAACAAAGAGAGTAGTAAAAGTAAGTCAAGCACAAAAAAAAGCATGACCAAAATGCTGAAACCATCACCTGCAAAATAATTCAACGAAGCACTAAATGCTTTTGCGTCAGAAAGAAATGGGATTCTGTTGTGGCGTACTGAATTCGCGCAATAAATTAAAATTGCGAGAAGATCCATACTTCCCCAGAAATACCCTGATTTACTCTTTAAATGAGCGACATTTTGTTTATACACGTAATTAACACTGACAAAAATGGAATTCCGCATCTTCGCTTCAGCTAACTCTCCGGGGTCGGAGACAAAAGGGCCTGTCGTTTTTCACTGACGGTGGTCAATTAAGACCACCGCTACTAAGCCAACTGAGCTTTCAATCCTAAAGCGATTTTGTACATAAAGAGGAGAGACGATCTTCGAACACCTTTGGAATAAGTCTCTGGTCTTGAAGATCGTGCATTACTAAGGATTCACCAGCCAGGTGCCCGGCTTGCTGATATCCAGCGTCTGGCTGCGCGTTCTCCCGTTGCCCTGCAGCTCAATCTTCGTCTCACCGGCTGGCAGCTTGAGCGAGGCATAGCCGTTGGTCGCCGGACGCAGCGCTTTTGGTTCGCCGTTCACTTTCAGCGTTTCACCGTCCTGGATACGGATATAAACCAGCGCGACCGGGCTGGCGTCGGCAGGTGGTGGCGTCTGTTGCGCCGTCGCTGGCTCGCTCACCGTCGCCGTTTCTGGCTTCACCTCTGGCGCGTTCGCGGCAGTTTCTGTCGGACGCGTCTCTGACGGAGCCTGGGCAGCCTGCTCAGGCGCATCATTCCCACCGCTGAACAGCATCGCCCCGGCGACAACGCCCACCAGCACGCCCGCGGCAACCATGCCCGGGATCTTATAGCGACGCCAGTCGAGCACCGAAGCTGGCTTCTCTTCCTCAACCGGAACCAGCATGGTGCCGGTCTTTTTGGCGGTGAGCACGTCGTTGATCCCGGCGACCGGCATCTCAATCAGCGCCGCGAATTCGTCGATAGACTGCGGACGGTCCTCCATGTGCAGCGCCAGCGCGCGGTCGATGGCCTGCAGCAGCGGGATGGAGTAGCCCTGCGGCATGATTTCCACCAGCGGCTTACAGGTATCCTGGATGGAGCGCACCACGCTGACCGGCGGCGGAGAACCCACAATCAGGGTACGCAGCACCGCGCCGAGGGCGTAAATATCCGTCCACGGCCCCTGCTCGCTCTCGTTATCGTCGGTGTACTGCTCAATCGGCGCAAAGCCGGGGCGCAGCATGGTTTCCGTTTCGTCGGAAAGGTTACCGATGGTGCGGCGCGCGGAGCCGAAATCGAGCAGCACCGGCAGGCCGTTATCCTGGATCTGAATGTTATCCAGAGAGATATCACGGTGCAGATAGCCTTCGTCGTGGATGGTCTTGATCGCGCCGAACAGCATCGGCAGCGTGCGGCGGATCCAGGCCTCGTTGATCAGCTCCGGTTTTTCTTCGCGCAGGCGTGAAAGCGTGGTGCCGCTATAAAACAGCGTCCCCATGTAGGCCGTGTCGTTTTGCACCCAGAAACGCAGGACGTGCAGCAGGTTCGGGTGGTTAAACCGCGCCAGCAGACGCGCTTCCTGAATAAAGCTGTTCAGGCCCGCGGAAAATGCTTTGCCAAAGCGCTCGCTGCGCAGCACCAGGGTCATGTCGTCGCCGCGCACGGCGAGCGAGGAAGGCATAAATTCTTTGATAGCGATAGTGCGTTCGAGCTGGTGATCCCACGCGCGATAGACAATGCCAAAACCGCCGCCGCCGATCACCTCTTTGATTTCAAACTCGTTGAAGCGGTACCCGACCGGGAGCGCGTTTGGGACAGTCCGATTGTTATCATTATCCGTCATCTTTTACAGTTCTCTTGATGATTATTACGCGGCAAACTGACAGTGAAACTCGCCCTGCTCGCAGGTGACATGCAGGCGTCGGAACTGCTCGTCGCTGCGGCTGGCGGTAAGTAAGATCTGGCTCATCTGAGGCAGCAGGGTGTTAGTCAGAATAGCATCCACCATGCGGCCCCCGGACTCCACCTCGGTGCAGCGCTGAACAATCTGTTCCACCACGCTGTCGTCAAACTCAGAAATAATGCTGTGATTCTCTTCCAGACGACGCTGTATGCGCTTGAGCTGCAGGCGCACAATCTGCCCGAGCATCTCGTCGCTGAGCGGGTAGTACGGCACCACCAGCAGGCGGCCCAGCAGCGCCGGCGGGAATACCTCCAGCAGCGGCTGGCGCAGCGCGCCACTTAACGCGTCAGGCTCCGGCATCAGCTCCGGATCGGCGCACATGGCGCTTATCAGCTCGGTGCCCACGTTGGACGTCAGAATGATAATGGTGTTACGGAAATCAATGTGGCGCCCCTCGCCGTCCTCCATCCAGCCTTTGTCGAAGACCTGGAAGAAGATCTCATGGACGTCCGGGTGCGCTTTTTCAATTTCGTCCAGCAGCACCACGCTGTAGGGGCGACGGCGCACGGCCTCGGTTAACACGCCGCCTTCACCATACCCTACGTATCCCGGAGGCGCACCTTTTAAGGTGGAAACGGTGTGCGCTTCCTGGAACTCGCTCATGTTGATGGTGATGACGTTCTGCTCGCCGCCGTACAGGGATTCCGCCAGCGCCAGCGCGGTTTCGGTTTTCCCGACGCCGGACGGGCCGCACAGCATAAAGACGCCCACCGGTTTGTTCGGATCGTCGAGCTTCGCCCGCGAGGTTTTCACGCGGCGGGCAATGAGATCCAGCCCGTGACGCTGGCCGATAACGCGCTGGTTCAGCGTATCGGCAAGGTTCAGCACCGCGTCGATCTCGTTTTTCACCATCCGGCCCAGCGGGATCCCGGTCCAGTCAGAGACGACTGCGGCGACCACGTTTTCATCTACCGCCGCAAACAGCAGCGGCTCGTCACCCTGTAAGGCGTTCAGCGCCTGCTGCTGCTCCGCCAGCCGGCTGCGCAGCTCGGCGGTCTCTTCCTCGCCCGCCGCAAACAGCGCGGCGCGCAGGCGGATGATCTCCTGCACCAGACCGCGCTCGTCTTCCCAGCGCCGGGCCAGGGCTTCGCGTTTTGTTTCATACGCGTCGCGCTCTGTGATTAACGTCGCTACGCGCTCTGCGTCACCGGCGCCGACGCGCGCTTCGCGTTCAGCAATTTCAATTTCCACGTCCAGCGCGGCAAGATGGCGCAGGCAGTCTTCCAGCTGCGCCGGCGGCGCGCTCTGGCTGACGGCCACGCGGGCGCAGGCGGTGTCGAGCAGCGCAACGGCTTTGTCCGGCAGCTGACGCGCCGGGATATAGCGATGGGACAGCTTCACCGCCGCGCTGACCGCTTCGTCGAGCAGCAGGACCTGGTGGTGCGTCTCCAGCGGCGACACGGTGCAGCGCAGCATCAGAATGGCTTTCGCTTCGTCCGGCTCGTGAACCTGTACGGTCTGGAAACGACGGGTCAGCGCCGGGTCTTTCTCAATGTACTTTTTGTATTCCGCCCAGGTGGTGGCGCCGATGGTGCGCAGCTGACCACGCGCCAGGGCCGGCTTTAGCAGGTTCGCCGCATCGCCGGTCCCCTGCTGGCCGCCTGCACCAATCAGGGTGTGGATCTCATCGATAAACAGAATAATCGGCGTGGCGCTGGACTGGACTTCATTAATGAGCGCCTGCAGACGGGCTTCAAACTCGCCTTTCATGCCCGCGCCTGCCTGCAGCATGCCGATATCCAGCAGCCACAGCTGAATATTTTGCAGCGGCTCCGGCACGTCGCCGTCGGCGATACGCAGCGCCAGCCCTTCAACGACTGCGGTTTTGCCGACCCCGGCCTCCCCGGTCAGCAGCGGGTTGTTCTGGCGGCGACGCATCAGGATATCGACCATCTGGCGGATCTCCTCGTCGCGCCCGACAACCGGGTCAATCTTCCCGTCGCGGGCGCGGGCGGTCAGGTCCTGGCCATACTGGGCCAGCGTCCCCTGCGCAGCCGGTACCATACCCGCCGGTGCATCGACGGCGGCAGCGGCCTGCTGCGTCTCTTTGCTGTTGGCGCAAATAGCGTCGAACTGCTCGATCAGCACTTCGACGTTAAGGCGGGTGAACTGCGACGAGATGCTTTTCAGCACGTTGGCCAGATTCCAGGTCTTGAGGATGCCGATCAGCAAATGGCCGCCGCGAATGCGGCTGACGCCAAACTTCAGCGAGCCGAAGACCCAGGCGCGCTCCACGGCGCTGTCGATATGTTCGGAGAGATCGGAAACGGAACTTGCGCCGCGCGGCAGAGCGTCCAGCGCCGCCACGATATCGCGCGTTAGCTGCTGTTCGTCGAGGGCAAAGTGGCGGATGACCTGCTGCAGATCGCCATCCTGCTGCTGCATCAGCTGATGCAGCCAGTGCACCAGCTCAACGTAGGGGTTGCCGCGCAGCTTGCAGAAGGCAGTCGCGCTTTCCAGAGAGGTAAATAACAGCGTATCCAGTTTGCCGAAAAGCACGGCACGGCTAATTTCTGACATGTTCGGTTCCGTTGATAACAATGCGTTAGAAAAATTTATCGCTCTGCGCGATACACCAGATCGCCACGCGGGACAGGCTGCGGCTGATGCCCCAGCCAGGTGTTGTAGCCTAATCGCCCATCGCTGCCGAGCGTGGTGCCCTGCACCGCGTCTTCACGCAGGATCACCCGTGTTTCCCATTCAAACTCAATTCCCGCATACTGGCGCACCCAGTCGCGCAGCTCGGTGACCCACGCTTCTCCCGGCAGAAAGCGGTTGTACTCCTCCGCGCTCAGCGGGCCAATCTCGATACGAAACTTATGCTGCACGTCGCGGACGGCGACGCCGAGAAAAGCGGATTCCCCCATGCGCGGCATGCGGCGTCCTGCTCCCAGCTGCGCCTGCTCGCGGGTGGAGAGCGGCATCCACTGCGGCACGTTGCTCACCAGCTTAACCGGCGCTTTAAAATAGCTGCGCAGGATCTTCTCCAGCCCTTCCGGATCCCGCCCGTGGCGGGTCAGGTGCCCGGCGTGGGCAAAGCGGGCATGGGCGCTCAGGCTGCCCTTGTTCATCTGACCCGGCTGTCCCATGCCGATCAGCGACGCCAGGTAGCCCTCAAAGCGCTTATTGTCGGCGCGATCGAGGGAAACGGCAGGCTGCGCATCCGCCCAGGCGCGGTAAAACAGCAGCGCCAGACGATGATGGAACAGATCGGCAAACGCGCTGAGGCTGGTGTCCTGGTGATGATGAATCCGCTCGCGGGCGTACTCGGTCATATGCACCGGCAGCGGGCCGTTCGGGCCAAACAGGCCAAAGCTGAGGATCGACACCTCATGCAGCCCGCTTTCTTCACGCTGTCGCACCTGGGCCAGCGTCGACGGCGCAAAGCTCATTGAGGGCTGCTGGCTAATGCGCAGCGGCTCAAATTTCGGCAGCGGCGCGCGTCCCAGCGGGTA
Organism: Enterobacter cloacae complex sp. P14RS; assembly: GCF_014895895.1. Taxonomy (NCBI): domain Bacteria; kingdom Pseudomonadati; phylum Pseudomonadota; class Gammaproteobacteria; order Enterobacterales; family Enterobacteriaceae; genus Enterobacter; species Enterobacter cloacae complex sp. P14RS. The sequence continues at coordinate 96,461 of NZ_JADBQM010000024.1, read as the reverse complement.
GCGCTCGCCGCCCTGGGCATCAATGCGCCTTAACAGCTGAAACAGATCGTAGCGCCAGGGCGTCTCGCGGACCCCGAGCCAGAACGTATCCGGCAGCTTCGTCAGGCGATGCACGCGCAGCGGTGCGGTGGCAGCGTCACTCATACCAGCGCCCTTTTACCCATGCGCGGCGCCCAGTAGCCTATCTCGCCGCGCTGCTGACTCTTCAGGGTGAACTCGGTGAAGCTGTTGATGGAGACCAGACGGGCAAAAAGGCGCTCCATCACGCTGCCGAAAAGCCACGGGCTGGCGCCGGAAAACGCCCGCTCGTCCACCGTCAGGGTGATGCCAATTCCGCGGGCGAAAACGACCGGGCCGGGTTCAGGCACGCGGCGGTGTACCGGCTCCAGCACGCAGTGGCGAACCCCCTCCACCTGACGTGCAACCGGCGTTTCGGCCAGGTTGGCGTACAGACCTAACAGCTGGCGCAGCGCCGCTGCCCCCTCTTCATTTTCGCTGTCCATCAGGCTGAGGTAGTTCATCTGCAGCTGGCTGATGAGCCGCCAGGTGCTGAACCCTTCCGCCAGCGCCGGACGCGGCGGCGTCGGGCCTTTGCGCAGGGTTAACCCCTTCACCGGCATGGAGTCGGCCATAATGAACTGCCCGAGCTCCTGCTGGAGCATCAGCGGCAGGTCGCGGCTGGTACAGAGCACCTCGGCAGAGATGTAGCGCAGGTTTTCCTGCCACGGGGCATGCTGTTCATCCACCAGCGAGACAAAGACCTCCGAGCCGATATAGCCGGTACGGGTGCCGTAACGCAGGGCGTGTTCGGAGAGCACGCGCTGTTCCCGGCGCAGGGAAAAATAGGCCCCGTAGTTGCCCGCGTCGCCGCTCCAGGTACTCCAGAATGGACGAAACGTCTGGTCGTCGCGCTGGCCGTCGGCGCTGCCAAAAATTTTATTTACCGCATAAATTTCGTAGTCCAGCGGGCGGATGTTATCGACCACCAGATGGTATTCATGCTGGCCTTCATTCAGCTTCTGCCGGGCCGCCACTTTCGGGAACAGGTTGATGACCGGCGTGCAGTGCAGCGCCAGATGGCTGGCGTCGACCACGCGCTCCAGCTGTTCATCCGACTTATCCAGCAGAATGAAGATATCGAAGGCTTTTTCGTTTTCGCAGCGCTGGATAAGCGTGCTCAGACCGCTCAGGCTGATAAAGCGGAAGCGGGCCGGAAACGCAAAATACTCCTGCAGCAGACGGTAGCCGTCAAAGTTGCGCAGATCGTCCGGGAGGAGCGCCTGGTCCGGCGCAAAGCCCTCCTGACGCAGCGCATCCGTTGCCAGCAGCTGTCGCTGCGGCTGAGGGCTGACCGTCTGGCAGACGATCCCGGCGTGGTGCTCCATCACCAGCTCCAGCAGCTTCAGCGCCTCAATGTCCGGGCCGCTAAGGAAAAACTCCAGCCGGTCAAAATTCAGGTGCCCAAGGTTTTGCGGGCCGTCGCAGGCAATGCGGATCCGCAAGGCGCTGTTGATCCCCCGCTGGCTTAAGCCGAGCTGCGCCAGCGGCAGGTCAGCGGGCACGCCGCCGAGCTCCACTTTGTCGATTTTCAGCGGCAGCAGATTGACCTCGTGCGCGGTGGTATAGCTGCAGGTTACGCCGGTCTTTTTCAGCGCCAGGCTGTCCATCATGGTGCCGCGCGGCACAATAAAGCCGTTGCTCAGATCGCCGCGGCTGCTGTCGGGCTCAATTTGCGCAATCGCCATGGAAGGGGTGGGCGCGAGGTAGTTCGGCGCGATCATCTCCAGCAGACGCTGGGAGAAACGCGGAAACTCCGCGTCCATTTTCATCTGCACGCGGGAGGTCAGAAACGCGAAACCTTCCATCAGGCGTTCGGTGTACGGGTCCGCCACTTCGATGCCGCGCATGCCCAGCCGCCCGGCGACCTTCGGATATCGTTCGGCAAACTCGGCCCCCATTTCGCGCAGGTAGGCCAGCTCACGGTTGTAATATTCGAGCAGTTTACTTTCCATGATTACCCCGCATCTTTCAGTTCAAAATGGCCGTTTTCCAGATCGACATCGGTGCGAAACAGAAACTCCAGCGGGTACGGCACACACCATAAGCGCCCTTTAATCTCAATGGAGAGCACGTTGTGCAGATCCAGCGAGGAGGTATCCGACACGCAGCGGACCTGCAGCCCCTGCGGCAAAATGCGCGGTTCAAAATTGATGATGGCCTCGGTGAGCTTGCGCTGAATGTCGTGCCATTCGATGTCCGACATTCTCTTCCCGGCCAGCGGCGCGACGCCGAAGTTAACCACCGAGCGGCTCACGTGCGGCAAGGCGCTCAAATCCCCGGAGGCATCGTGGTTGATGGTGTTAAACAGCCACTGCAGATCCCGCAGCACGTTACGACGCAGCGCGGCGTGGGTGATCAGGTTGCTGTTAGCCGGCTCGCGTTTTTTTTCCGGATCGTTATCGGTGAGGCGATCGAGCAGCGAAGGCTGCATTTTGTCGCGCGCCCCCACCTTCTCCTGCCTGCTGCGGGCTTGCCAGCCGCTGCGCAGCAGATCGCCTTCGCCAGCGGGATTACTCATCGGCTCCATCCGTCGCAAACGACACGAGGCTTAACGACAGCAACGGGCTTTCGCTTTGCTCGCTGAGCCAGGCTTTCTGGCCCATCCCTTCGTACAGGGTGCCGTCCTCATCGAGCGGCTGCCACTCGGTAGTGCGGCCCAGTTTGATCGCATCCGACGCATCGGCAGCAAACGGGTAACGCGCCGGGATCTGACATACCTGCTCCGTACCGTCGGTCAGGCGCACCAGCGCGTGACGCCAGACCAGATCGGTCACGCTGGCAGGCGCCTGGAAACGGATCTCGGCGATTGCGTTAAACGGCAGCCAGAAATAGCGGCCGTTCACGATGGTTTCGCACACCGGGCCGAGACGGGCATCGCCGTCCATCAGCCAGTCAAACGGCTGAGCCTCATCGTTTTCGAGGGTGATGTGGCCGGGAGTGGCCTGCGCCTGGTCAAGCGCTTCAAGGCGCAGCGACCGGGCACGCTCGCCCTCCTCGCGGAGCGCCGCGGCCAGGGTGGTCAGCCACGGCCACTGAGTTTCAGGCATGGCCGGACGCGCCTGCCCCGCCATCACCTGTGCGCGCTGCAGCTCGCCCTGAATGGACTGCTCCAGCAGCGTGACGGTGGGTTTCGCCTGCGGCTTCAGCGCCAGCCAGCTTTTCAGCTGGGTCAGCGCGCGCGTCCCGTTGCCGCTGAGGATTAAAAACTGCACGAACGCGGCGCGGAGGTCTGCATCTGCCGGACGGGCTTTGATCTCCGCTTCAAGACGCGCCAGCGCGTCGTTGAGCGTTTCACCCGCCAGGTGTTGATAGAGCGTATTCATAGCCATTCCTTAATTCGCCGCGCGCCAGGCGCCCACTGCCGGATCGCGCAGCTGAGGACGCAGGGTATCAATCAGAACGATATTCAGCGGGGTGCCTGGGGCAACCCAGGCGCTCCAGGTTTTCTTCACCGCCGCAATACGCGCCTGCAGTTTTGCATCGTCGCTGGCGGTCTCGCGGGAAATTTCTACCGCTACCGTGCCGTTGCTCTTCCAGCTGTTCAGGGTGCTGTCGTAAGGCAGGATCATCCAGCTCTGATCGCTGTCTGGCGTGCTGAATACCATGCGCTCTTTATTGACGGAGGTGATCAGCGCGTTTTCCGGATCGGCGCTCTGATTCAGCCCCATCACCGGGAAGCCGTGAATGTACGTCACCGCCATCTCTTTCTGCCCGCCGTTGCGGGACTGAGAGATAACGGTGTGACCGCTCAGCCAGCTGCCGTTACCGCAGCGGGTAGTATCAGAATCCGGAATAAAGAGCGCCGGAGCGGACGCGCCGCCCTCCCAGAAGGTGCGCAGGTGGCAGCCATCCTGCAGGGTAAACTCCTGCCACGGCGTGCGGTCGGCGGCAACGGTGCGGGAAGCCACGTTCTGATCGGGTGGCAGTAACGCGCCGCTGGCTGGGGTTGCGGTGACGGTCTCGGCAGGCGCGGCCTGCTGCTGTTTCACCACCAGCGCCCAGTCCTGCGCTTTAGCTGCCGTGCCCTGCGCCAGCGTCGTTCCCTCGGGATCGTTGAGCGTCCAGCTGAGTTTATTCACTTTGCTGCACTGGTGTTCCAGCAGCGAGCCAAGACGCGGCACAAAGTTTTCCAGCACGGAGACGTCTTTCTTGCCGTTCGCCACAATGCGCAGCGCCAATTCTGGCTTACACCAGCTCTGCGGGGTGTTGTCTTTGATGTTGTCGATCCAGATATCCAGCTTCTGCGCAGGAGACTGCACGATGCGGAAATTTTCAGCCTGCGCGGTGGAGGTCGCCGCCAGAAGTGCCAAACCCGATAGCCAAAGTTTCATATCGTTCCTTGTGTGTCTAATCAGTTCCGCAGGGAAGAAATTGTGCTGCGTCAGAGAGGGTGTGCAGCAAAGTGGTGTCCTGAGGGTTGCCCATCCATACCGCCAGGGCGGTATAGTTATCCTGCGCATTCCCCTCCTGCTCGCCATTCTTTTGAATGATTTGGTTCATTAAGGTCAGCCACTCCTGTGGCGTATTGACCATGTGCAGCGACTGCTTCATTTGCTCTTCGCTGACGCCGTGCCAGAACCCGTCGGTGCAGAGTAAAAAGGCATCGCCGTCTTCAACCTGCACCACGTCGCTGTAGCTCGCTTCCGGTCCGCCGTTTTCAATTCCCAGCGCCAGATAAAGCAGGTTGCTGTTGAGATCGTCCGTCTGATGCCCGGCATCCTTCATCTGCTGCACCAGACTGTGGTCCGTGGTGACGTGCCACAGCCACCCCCGGCGAAACAGGTACAGGCGGCTGTCGCCGGCATGCGCCCAGTACGCCAGCCCGTAGTCCCGGTCAATGAACAGGCTAACCAGCGTCGTGCCCATCCGGCGATAGTCCTGAACGGCCTGCTGTTCGCTCAGAATGGTGCGATTCGCCGTCTGCACGTAGTCGCGGATATGCTGCGCGTTGAGGTGCTTGTCGCCATCGAAGCGGGAGATAATGCTGTTACGGGCCAGTTCCGCGGCGACTTCACCACCGGGCAGACCCGCGATGCCGTCGCAGACGACAAAGCAGGCCGAGCGTTCCCCTATGGTTTCTCCCGTCTGATCCTGGTTGCTGGCGCGCGTCCCCTGGCGGGAGAGAGAAGCGGTTGCGATATTCATTTGTCTTCCGATCCGCTCTGTGAGTCTTTGTACTGATTCACCTCCATGTCATATGCATGAAGGAAGGCTTCGCCGAACAGGGTGTGGAAGTCATCCTCAATCTCGCCCGCCGTCTCGCCATAGCTACGAACAAAATAGTCCCACAGGGCGGCTTTGCGGCTGCCCGGCAGCGCCAGACGCGAGGTCATGCCGTTCTGCTTCGCCTGCTCCTCCAGCTGTTCCGGGTTAAAGGACTGCAGCATCGCGGCGATGATGGCGCGGATACCGGAGATCATCCCCAGCTGGTGCGCCTGCAGGTCGATCAGCGCGTCGCGCACCGATTTGGTCGGCGGCATAAAGCCCGGCATCGGGGTGCCGAACATCTGAATTAAGACGGTTTTCCCGGTCGGCAACAGCTTGAACGGGTTGTTGGCATCGTCCAGCACCATGGTCATATCGGCTTTTACGCCGCGTTTCAGGATGGAGCGCGACGAGAGCAGCGCCACGGTGCCCTGCGAGAACATGCCGAGAATCTGCCCCAACTGACGCATATTTTCCCGGTCAAACTGCGGAACAGGCTGCATTTCGCTCAGGCCCATACCTTCAAGCAACGCCTGCAGCAGCTCGCCCTGCAGCACTTCACCCTTCTCGCCATTATTCGGGCTGGCGGTTGGGGATGCCGCGTTATTGACCGGGTCGATGCGCAGGCGCCCCTTCGGTGCCTGAGCGCTGCTGCGCGCAACGGCCTGCGGCGTAGGCATGGTGAAACCTGCGTAATCCGGCCGCGCCGGCTCTTCTTCACGCGGCGTTTCCTGCGGTTCTGGGGCGAACAGCGGAGAATCGGCAAGCACGTCCTCTTCCTGCTCCGGTTCAGGCGTTGGTGCTGGCTTTTCGTCTGCAATATCATCCGGGTGGGTTAACGGTGCTCCGCCCATCAGCCCGAGCGGGTCATCATTGCGCGCGGCTGGCGCGCTGGCCTTTCCACCGAACAGCGCCAGCGGGTCAAGCTCGTCCGCCGCGTCTTCTTTAGGGGCGGGTTGCCCCTCAACCGGCGGCACCAGCGTAGAAGGCGTCACGTCGTCAAAAATGCTCTCTTTTTTGAACAGCGCTTCGTCGCTGAACAGCGTGTCCGGGTCGACGTTCTTGCGCTCAAGCGTTGGATCGCTGTCGTTGAACATCGCCAACGGATCTTCGGCATTACGCTCCGGCGCGGCGGGCTGGGAGAAGGGATCCTGTGAGGCCGCAGGCTGCGATTTTGCGCGGTTGCTGGAGATGCTGTCGGAGATGGAGAACTCCTGCATCAGGCTGTCCCAGATTTCGGAAGGCACGGCGGTCGGTTCCGCCTTCCCGCGTGGCGCGGGGTTAGCAGGCTTCGCTTGCGCTGCAGGCGCAGCGGGTGCGGCTGTCGGACGTGACTGCTGCTGCATGCTGGCCGCCATGCGGCTCACCGGCTGCGTGTCGTGGATCAGTTCAGTCACTTCAATACGGTAGTCATCAATACCGAGAATGTCGCCATCCTGCAGTTCAACCTGACGTCCGCGCTCCAACGGAATATCGTTTAATACCACGCGGGTGACGCTGCCACGGTTGGTGACACGGCACTCGCCCTGAGCGTCAACGTGGACAATGGCCTGCAGACGCGAGATGGTGCGGTCATTGTCCGGCAATACCAGATTGTTATCCGTACCGCGCCCAATGGTGCCGCCCGGGGCGTAAAAATCACAGCTGCTTTGCGGCGGCTGATGACCGGGTTTCGTAGAAATAATCGTGAATCGCATGGCGTATTCCTGCTGGTATGATTAGCGCTCAAACGCTGCCGCTCTCGGGACGAGAACGGCGGCGTTTGGGGCCGCTTCCACTGCTTCTATTTTGCGGTTTTGAGCGGACGAATCGCGTCGCTGTTGGCGATTAAGCTGCACTTTAAAACCTGATATTGACCCGGTTCAGTACCGCCTATCTTCTCTTTCAGAGAAGAAACAATGATCTGGTCAGCTTTTTCAAAATTTTCAGCAGGGAGATTGCTTGCTTCCAGCCAGGCGGCCGCGCTGGCCTCTGCATCATCTTTCAGACTTTTACTGTCCGCGATCTTACTGATGCAACGGTTTTGCACCCAATTTTCAAAGATTTGTTGCTGAGTAAAAGCGCTGACGGCAGGCAGATTTTGGGCATAAACAGCAGAGGCATTGATAGCCAATACCAGCAGTAATAAACGTTTCATTTCAGGCTCCAGAAGGTGGCGTTGGTCGGAATAAACGAACCATTACCCGGTGAGCCGAGGAAATGGCAATCATCAGAGCAAATATTTCCATTCCAGAGTGTGACATGACCGGTTGCGTCGCTCCAGCCGTGCCCGGTAAAGATGATAATGCCTTGCTTGCCTGCAAATTGCGCAGGCGTTGGGGAAGAGACCGACATATCTGCATTGCCCAGTACCGTGGGTAGAAATGCAATCATATCTTTAACGCGGAACATATAGCGCTTTTTGTCGTTCCCGGTCACTGTCGCATATTTACTGTTAGAGGGGATCGGAATGCCACAGTAATTTAAAACGTAACTCATACGAATTGGGCAGGCATTTTTAAAAATACCGGCGTCGATATTATGCTGAACTTTTCCACCCAATAATTTGCCAACCTGTTCTACGTTTACGTTCACTTCTCTGAATCTGTTCCAGGCGGCACCAAAAGCAGGACGCATATGAGACATCTCGTTTCTCCTTGATAAGAAGCTCAGGGTAAAGTGAGCCCTTTCGGGCCCACTATTATTATGCTTCTTTGTTTTCTTTGATATTCCAGCCAGCGCTGCTTTCAGCACCTTTACCACCCGACGTGGTCTGCTCCCAGTACTGCTGTTTCACTTTCGCAGCCTGGAATGCATAGGTCACACCCACGGTGTCGCCGTTGTCTGCACCGGTGTACTGAACGGAAGTCACCAGCACATCCTCCAGCGTAATGCGGGAGTATTCCACCTGCTGACCGCCCGCTTTACAGACGGACAGCTCAACCTTAGTCAGGTGTTTACCGCTGGCGCAGTGTTTCAGGATAGCGGTGGTGGATTTGTCGATCAGCGCGTTAACGTGCAGGTCGTTAAAGTTAACTTTACCGGCACCGCCGCCACCGCCAACGCTCATATTACCTGGCTGGGAAGCGCCCCAGGAGAAGGAGGTAATATCAGTCCAGCCGGTGTGGTTAGAATCTTTAGATTCGCCCGTAACACCCTCGACCTTCAGAAACATATCAATAGCCATAATATCTACTCTTCGTGGATGAACAATATTGCTTTCGAAAAAGCACTTATATGGCAAACAGGAAAGCATGGGGCTGAATAAAACCGTCCATATTTTACCTCTGCCTCATATCAAATGACCCGTGTCATTTGACAGTCTTACATTCCTCCGAAATAACGGAATGAATGTGAAGTCATTATTACCGTTCCAGCCGTCTTTCTTGCCGGGTGGCGCTGTGCTTACCCGGCCTACATCGAGCGACAATATCAATAGATTGCACGTTTCATTGCAGACCCGTGCATGCGTAGCGCCGCCGGGCAAAACTCACAAAACGCACGTTGCTCTTACGCGTCTTTCGTCTTCAGCGACGGCAGCTTAGATACCAGACGCAGGGAAACGGTCAGACCTTCCAGCTGGTAGTGCGGGCGCAGGAAGAACTTCGCGGCGTAGTAGCCCGGGTTGTCTTCGATTTCCTGCACCTGCACTTCCGCAGCCGCCAGCGGTTTGCGGGACTTGGTTTCCTGGGAGGAGTTAGCCGGGTCACCGTCGACGTAGTTCATCACCCAGTCGTTCAGCCAGCGCTCCATCTCTTCGCGCTCGCGGAAGGAGCCGATTTTGTCGCGCACGATGCACTTCAGGTAGTGGGCAAAGCGGCAGCAGGCGAACAGGTACGGCAGACGAGACGCCAGGCGCGCGTTGGCGGTGGCATCCGGATCGTGATACTCCGCCGGTTTTTGCAGAGACTGCGCGCCGATGAAGGCGGCAAAGTCGGAGTTTTTACGGTGTACCAGCGGCATAAAGCCGTTTTTTGCCAGCTCGGCTTCGCGACGATCGCTGATGGCGATCTCGGTCGGGCACTTCATGTCCACGCCGCCGTCATCGCTCGGGAAGGTGTGGCACGGCAGGTTTTCCACCGCCCCGCCGGACTCCACGCCGCGAATCGAGGTGCACCAGCCGTACTCTTTGAAGGAACGGTTGATGTTGGCGGCCATCGCATAGGCCGCGTTCGCCCACGAGTAGCTGTTGTGGTTTGCGCCGTCGGTCTGCTCTTCAAAGTCAAAGCTGTCCACCGGGTTAGTGCGAATGCCGTACGGCAGGCGCGACAGGAAGCGCGGCATCACCAGCCCCAGATAGCGGGCGTCTTCGGATTCACGCAGTGAACGCCAGGCGGCGTATTCGGTGTTCTGGAAGATCTTGGTCAGATCGCGCGGGTTAGCCAGCTCCTGCCAGGACTCCATCTGCATCACGCCCGGCGCGGTACCGGTAATGAACGGACAGTGCGCCGCAGAGCCGATGCGCGCCATTTCCCCCAGCAGCTCAACGTCCTGCGGGCTGTGGTCGAAGTAATAGTCGCCGACGATGCAGCCAAACGGCTCGCCGCCGAACTGACCGTACTCCTGCTCGTAGATTTTCTTGAAGATCGGGCTCTGGTCCCAGCCCACGCCCTTGTAGCGCTTCAGGGTGCGGCCCAGCTCCTGCTTGGAGATGCTCATAAAGCGGATCTTCAGCATCTCGTCAGTTTCGGTATTGTTGACCAGGTAGCTCAGACCGCGCCAGGCGCTCTCCAGCTTCTGAAACTCTTCGTGGTGAATGATCTGGTTCACCTGCTGCGAGAGCTGCTCGTCGATACCGGCAATCAGGTTCTGAATGGTGCGGTAGGTGTCGTTCGAGAAGGTAACGGTATTTTCCAGCGCCTGCTGCGCCAGAGTCTTGACCGCACTCTCCACGGCGGAGCGGGCCTGATCGGTTTTCGGGCGGAACTCTTTGTTCAGCAGCGCGCTGAACTCATCCTGGCTGAACGCCTGACCCGCCTGCTGATCGTGTTGTTGAGTCTGGTTGCTCATCGATTATTCCTCGCTACCTTTCGCGCTTTCGTCATTTTTCGGCAACTGGCTCAGGGATTTGAGCAGCGTCGGATCCTGGAGAATTTTTGCGATCAGCTCTTCCGCACCGTTTTTGCCGTCCATGTAGGTCAGCAGGTTAGAGAGCTGCGTGCGCGCCTCCAGCAGCTTGTTCAGCGGCTCAACCTTGCGGGCCACCGCGTCCGGCAGGAAGTCGTCCATGCTGTCGAAGGTCAGATCGACATTGAGCTTACCTTCGCCGGTCAGGGTGTTATCTACCTGGAACGCCACGCGCGGCTTCAGCGCCTTCATGCGTTCATCGAAGTTATCGATGTCGATTTCCAGGAATTTACGCTCGTCGACGGCTGGCAGGTTTTCCACCGGCTTGCCAACCAGATCGGCCATAACGCCCATCACAAACGGCAGCTGAATTTTGCGTTCTGCACCGTAGATCTCTACGTCGTATTCGATCTGCACGCGGGGAGCACGGTTGCGTGCGATGAATTTCTGTCCACTGTTACTCATTGCCATGATGTTCTCCATCAAAGATGCGCGGTGAAGGTGAAACGGCAGACTCCATGCCTGTCGTCATAATGCCAGGACGCGTCATTCGCGGCGTCCAAAGATGTTTTCCAGTTGGTTAACGCCGTCTGGCGCCAGGTCGCGAATAATGTCCATAAAGTTAAGTTCTGACAGCCGCTGCACCCGTTCAATCATCAGCGGCGCGGGGTGGCTCGGTTCGTACTGCGCGAAATACTGCTTCGCTTTTTCCAGCATTAGCTGCGCGTCGGCGCGGCTGGTAACCTGCACGCTGCGCCAGTCGGTGACCGGCTGAACGGGCTGCGCTGCCGCAGGCTGCGGCTCAGCGTGCTGTTCAGCCTGCGCTTCACGGTTCGGCAGCAGCTTGCTGATGTCGGTCACCTGACACGCGCTGGCGACCAGCCCCACGGTTTTCAACAGCTGTTCCATTTCCGGTACGCCGCTTTCACCGAGATGCCCGGTGAGCAGCTCGCGGATGGCCAGCAGTCGTTCGTTAATCACAATGACCGCTGCGGTCCCCGGCTGGTCGCCGCGGGCCAGTTCGTCAATCAGTCTTGGACGGCCGCCGGGATAGTCCGGACATTCGGTTTTACTGCCGTCCAGCAGCGCCTGGGCGTCACGCAGCGAAATTTCATCGCCGTTTGAACGCAGCAGCGAGGCGTTACGTACCGCGACGGTGAGCTCGGATTTATCGCTCAGCCCTGCCAGAGCGTTAATGCGATAGAACGGGTCGGTTTCGCCATACTCTTCCAGCAGCGGATAGAGCGGCTCCCAGTAGCGCGCGATAGCCTCCTGCACCAGCAACAGCCCGTCCGCGTAGCCCACAAGACCGCGACGGCGGGTCCAGGCGTGGGTTAACGCTAGCATCACGCGAAGATCTTTGGTGCGGCTCAGCAGGCTGGTAGCGAATTTTTCTACCGTGTTCCAGTCCGCAGGCTCTGCCGGGATGATGGTGTCGCCAAACTGCTGTTCCGCTTTGCCCTGACTGGCCTGGTTCATCGCCTGGAAGTCAGCGTCATATTCCAGATTGTCGCCACAGGGCTTATCGGGACTTATTGGCGCGAGAAATTCTTCGATATTCATGAGATCCCTGCTTATTCAAACATAGGCGGATAGAGACCGTGACGCCCCGGGCGGGCGCCCCCTGCCGGGTCGAACAGCAGGGTAAAAAGCTGGCCGGTGAAGTTGCCGCTGTGAACGTGGGTGTATAGCGGGTAACCGTCGCAGCGGTTGGTCCACCAGTAGCTGGTCTGACGCAGCGGGTCAAAGCACTCTGCCGCCTGCGGCCAGCCCAGCGTGCTTTGGCCGTCCTCGTCGTAACCAATGACGTCGAGGATGTCAGAGCGCTTCTGCGGCTCGACGGGCTGCGGCGCCGGAATGGACATCAGCATCTCATCCAGCTGCGAGGCGGAAAAGCTGTTACGCACCGCGTGCAGCCCCAGACGACCAATTTGCTGATACCAGCTCTCCGCCTGGCTGAGCAGGCTGGTCGACCACTCTGACGGGGCGAAGCTCAACTGAATGCAGACCGGGTACTGTCGGCCAACGCTGTCGCGGCCGGGCAGCAGGCAGCCCATCTGGATCATCTGGCTGCCCAGCATCGGCGGGACGACGAAATTCCAGACCGGAGCTTTGGTGAACTGGCGCTCGCCGCTGCGCTGCTCTTCCTGCTGCCAGGCCAGCAGGCCAACCTGAAACCAGTGCGACCACTGGCGCTGTAAGGTGTCAGGAAAGCGACGCTGCAGGAAATCTCCGGCGCTGGGTAATTTGCCATACCAGCTGTAGCGGTTCATCGCAGGGGTATTCGTCATACGGCTGTCCTTGCGGTTATGGGCATGAAAAACGGGGAAGCTGGAACGGGTTGCGGATGCTGTTCGGCGCAAACTCCAGCGTGACCTGATGTCCGTCGACGTTGAAGGTGGCCTGACGGCTCAGGCTACCCGCGCCCGGACTGGTGCTCGCTTTGTCAAAAAAGCGGTTGAGCGCCCAGGAGCCGTTGGTCACAAGCGTCGCGGTGCTGCCGTTAGCCAGACCCAGCTGCATACGGACCTGGTTGGTGCCGCCCGGCCCCGGCCAGTTCATGATCTGCACCGCCTGCGGACCGTGGCTGTAACGCAGCAGCTGGCCGTCGACATCCAGCGTCAGGTTCAGAATGGTGTTATCCATTCGCACGGTGCGAACCGTCACCTTGAAAGACGGCGTGGTTGCGCCGTTAGCAAAGAAGGCGTCGCGAATCGACTGGGCCTGCTGGAACGGTCTCAGCAGCCCTTCGCTGCCCGGCAGGGTTTTACCGTCGATACCCGGCATAAAGCGCCAGTTTGCCTGCGTCGTATCCACTTTGCTGGTCAGGTTGTCGCGAAAGAAGGTATCCATCAGCCCGGTGCCCGGCGCGAACATGCGGGCGAGATCGTCCGGAGTGACCTCAGTGCTGGCGCTGCGCACCAGCGGGTAGCGACCGGCGATCGCCTGACGGCAGAAACCGCCGACTTCAACGTTGATCCGCTTACGCACGTTTTCCAGATCGCGGCGCTGGGTATCGCTACTGGCCCCCACCGCCATGTTGCTGAACATGGTTTGCAATCCGCCCGGCAGTCGACCGGCGCTGGCCTGCAGACGGCTGATCGCCTCGCCGCCCGGTGCCGGCATACCGCTGTTGGCGGCGTCCTGCACGGCGGTCAGGTAACGATAAAGCTCATCCACCTGCTTAAGAAAATCATCAAAGACGATGGTCTTGCCACCCTTTTCCAGCGGCTGGGCCAGCTCAATCATCGGCGCGTAGTGGTCCGTCACCAGTTGCTCCGGCGCCTGAGTAATCGCGGCGGCCTGCGTCGGGGCATTGTCATTATTGCTGAACAGCGCTTCCAGCGTGCGGGTGGCGCGGTTGCTCTGCGCCTGCGCTTTATCGGCATCTTCCGGTGCCGGGGTATCTCGGGAGAGCGTCAGCACCTGGCTCAGGTTCTGCACCAGACGGCGCAGGGGCGAGTTTGCGCCAGAGAGCAGGCGCGCAGTGTTGATGCGCTGGGAGAGATCGGCGCTGTTGTTAAGCTGAATGTCGGCGAGAAAGCGATCCCAGTTCGCGATAAAGTCGCGCATGTAGAGCTGGCGTACGGCGTTATCGATCTGCTGTTTATCTTCCTGCGCGGTCGCGGCGCCCAGCACCCAGGCGTCGTCTTCATGCAGGGCGGTCGTTACGCTGTCAATCTGGCTGTTAAAGCTTTTCCAGTAACCGTCCGGCGTATAAAGACCCGGCACCCCTTCGCTCACCGGCTTACCGCTTTTGCGGGAAAACACCAGCTCGCTCTGTGGCCCGCCCAGGTCGGAAAGGGAGACCGGTTTGAGGTTGTCGTCATGTTCCAGCAGGCGCTTCAGGCGACCGTAGACGCGGGTTGAAAGCGGCTGCTGGCCGATCAGCGCTCTTTCACGCGCCACCAGGGATTCGTCCTGCGCGTACGGCGAGGCCTGAATTTTCGGCTCCAGCAGCTGGGTGAGATGCCATTCGAGCTGCTGCAGCTGCGCCTTCGTGACGTTTTGCGGCAGGTTGCGCTGCAGGTTGAGCATCACCCAGGAGTGCAGGAATTTGCCGTCGTAGTGCTTCGGCTGATAGAGCATCTGATAGGCTTTCAGCGCCTCGTAGCTGTACTCCACGTCGCTGCCGTTATCGTTGCGCAGCCAGGTGGTGATGTGCATAGCAACGGCGGGCAACAGCAGCTGATCCAGCGCCTTCTGGTACAGGGACTGCGAAGCATCGCTGACGTCATCCCCACGGTAAAGCCCCATGCGGCGGGAGACTGGCGGATCGTTGACATCAAACGCGTCGCTTTTCGGCAGGTCCACCAGGCCATTCAGCAATGGCAGCAGATCGAACAGGTCACGCTGCGGCTGGTTCTGCAACGCTTTGCTCTGCTGGTCCAGCAGCGGCACCTTCGCATCCACCTCTTCCAGATAGGCCTTGTTTTTAGCATAGCTGGTCAGCCACAGCCCGCCGAGGATCGCCAGCAGGGCCAGCAGCGCCACGTAGCCGGACCAGATCACCGCCCGGTTGCGCAGCTCCCACCAGCGGTTTTCCCCGGCGATCCCGGCTTCCTGGAAAATAACGTTTTGCAGCAGGTTCTTGATGAAGAAACTCTGGCCCTTCGCGCCCGGGATTGGGGCTTCTTTACTGACCGAATCCCAGTTATCGCGCTCTGCCCCTTCCGGCAGGGAGAGCGCGCGGTTCAGTTCGCCCATTACGCGGTCAAACGGCATGCCTTCCTGCGTCCCGCTGGCGAAGTAGATCCCGCGCGGGGAGAACTCAGTTTCGAAGTTGGAGCGCGCAAAGACCGTGCTCAGGTAGTCCGCCAGCAGCGGACGCAGCGCGGCGAACTCCTGCGGGAAGAGATACGCTTCGGCGCGGGTTTTCGCGTCATGCTCTTTGAGCATGGTTTCCGGCAGCCCGGCATCAAGACGCTGCTGTAACAGAGAAAATTCCTGCTGGAAGTTGCCCATCAGGTCGTAATCGGCGTGTTTGGTCTGCTCCCACGGCAGCGTGAAGCCCCAGATCTGGTCGCGCTGCGCTTTATCGTAGTCGGCAAACCAGGCGCGGAAGCCTTTGAGAAGGTCGGCCTTAGTCACCATCACGTACACCGGGAAGCGGATACCCAGCTGTTCATGCAGCTCAGACAGGCGCTGGCGCAGGTTCACCGCCTGCTGGCGGGACGCCTCGGCAGACTGGGTCAGCAGGTCCGAAATGCTGATCGTGACGATGACGCCGTTGATCGGCTGGCGGCGACGGTACTTGCGCAGTAGCCCCATGAACTGCAGCCACTCACCGGCATCCTGCGCCTGCTCGCTCTCCTGGGTGGTATAGCGACCCGCGGTGTCCAGCAGCACGGCCTCGTTGGTGAACCACCAGTCGCAGTTGCGCGTGCCGCCAATACCGCGCAGCGCGGTCTTACCAAAACGGTCGGCCAGTGGGAACTGCAGCCCGGAGTTCACCAGCGCCGTGGTTTTACCGGAGCCCGGCGCGCCGATAATGACGTACCACGGCAGTTGATAGAGATATTGCGTGCTGAAGCGCTGGGTCCACTGAGCGCCCTGGCCCGCTTTGCTGAAGTGCGCTTTTTTAAGCATCTGCGCGGCTTCATCAAAACGGCTGGCGAGGATCTGCTCCTCACTGTTCAGGCGCTGCTGCGGATCCGCCGCCTCCGGGCTGGTGGTGTTCTCGTTGAGCTTGTCCATCAGCTTGCGGTTCAGCCAGGCGTTATAAAGGCGCGGCAGAATATGGCCCTGCGCCCACAGCAGGTAGACCACGGCGATACTGATGATGCGGTTCTGTTCGGATTCAAGCGGTCGGGTGTCCACGATGGACAACAGCGGGCCAATCATCCAGATCACCGCCGCCAGCGCCGTTACGCCGAGGAAGCTCCACAGAATGCGGTTGGTCAGAATGGAAAGAAGTGTAGTCAGCATCCTTAGTTTCCTTGCGGCAATCCGTTCAGCTCGGCCTGGGTGTTTTCAGGCGACACCAGCAGAGTAATTTCCACACGGCGGTTACGGGCGCGGTTTTCCGGCGTCGTGTTCGGCGCCACCGGGTTAATCTCGCCCCGCCCTTCCGCCTTCACGCGGCCAGGCTGAGAGAGGCTTCCCTGCAGCATTTTCTGTACGGAGCGCGCGCGTTCCAGTGAGAGCTCGTAGTTAGAGGCAAAGCGCGCACTGCGGATCGGCACGTTATCGCTGTAGCCCACCACCAGAATTTTGCCGCTGACGTTGTTCATCGCCTGCGCAATGCGGTTGATGACCGGTTCATAGCGGTCACGCACGACGGTCGAGGCGGAGGCAAACAGCCCGTCGCCCTTCAGGATCACGACGCTGCGATCTGCCTGGTCTTTTACCGCCACCAGGCCCGCCTCAATTTCAGGCTTCAGGAAGCCGCGCAGGTTAAGCACCGCGGGCAGCTGACGCGCCGGCTGCTGGATGGTGGTTTCCGGCAGTTGGGACTGATAAATCTTCGCCAGCACCGGGTTGGTGTTGTCGCCAAGGCGCCAGTTAAGCACGATATAAAACAGGCAGGCGATAAACCCGGCCAGCGCCACGCAGGCCCACAGGGGAACCATCGGCCGCCAGAGCTTGCGCAGCACCGGACGATCTTCCGGATGGGGAGAAAGCGGCGGCGGATAGCTGCCGCGCACGCCGCGGATCATCTGCCACAGCCGCTGCTTGATGGTTTCAAGCTGGGTGCGGCCATTGTCCAGCACCCGATAGCGCCCCTCGAAGCCGAGCAGCAGGCAGTAGTTGATCATCTCCAGCAGCAGGATATGCTCGCGCGGGTTCTGCGACAGGCGCGCCAGCAGCTGGAAGAACTTTTCGCCGCCCCAGGTTTCGTTATGGAACGTCACCAGCAGGCCATTGCTGGACCAAACGCCGCTGCTGCCCCAGGGAGTCAGCGCGGCGGCCTCGTCCAGCGCCGTGCACAGGCAGTAGCGCGCCCCGACGATCACTTCGTAGGGCAGCCCCGCCTGCTGACAGCGGACTTCAAAACGGCGAATCTCATCGATCAGGCGCTGGCGTAACGCCACCTGATCGTCATGTGATACCGAATGACGGATCTGCGGAATCGCGTTGAGCAGCGGATTGGCGGCCGCCACCAGCTGATTGTTGCTACTGGCTCCGGTAAACGCGGCATCACTGCCGCTATCCTGTCGTTCCTGCATATTAAGCGCTCGCTTTATTATTCTGTCGGGCTACGGATGGCCCAAAACTCCATATCCAGCCCCGGGAACTCCCCTGCAAGGTGCAGGGCGAATGCGCCGGACTTATCCATCTCGTGCCACAGCTCGCTGCCCTTCTCCAGCTCGAAGTAGCTGTAGCCGGCATGCCACGGGATCTGCGGCGGCGCGACCGGCATGGCGCGCAGCATAATGCCCGGCAGCTGCAGCTGAACCAGATCGCGAATTTTCGAGACCGGGGCAATTTTCATCTGCGCCGGGAAATGGGTTTGCAGGTGTTCGCCCGGCACGTTGGCTTTCACCGCCAGCACGAAGCCAAATTCGCGCACCATGCTGGTTTCAGGAACGGTGGCGATGTTCAGGCCATGCGAGCGCTCGTTAAGCGGCAGCTGAATGGCGTGGTCTTCCATCACCAGCGACAGCCCCTGGCGCAGCATCAGCATCAGCTTGCTGAAGCAGTTCGCCAGATCGTCGTGATCGTAGATCGGCAGCACGCTCTCGGTGGTGCGCTGCGACGTCCAGGTCGTGAGCTCGGTGGCAAACGGCAGCCAGCTGCGCCAGAGCGTTTCCGGGTGCAGCAGCGGCAGCGTTTTTAAATGTGAAACCTCACCCAGATGACGGTTCACGAGCGAAAGCAGCGTAAATTCAATCAGTTCAGAGGTGTTAAAGCGGCCAGGCTGACGCAGGCGGCCGCCAATCTGCTGGCTACGCTGCACCAGCAAACCGTGCAGATCGTTGATCATGCTGTAGATCTGCGGGCTGTTATTGGCGTTCAGCATCGGCGGGATGTAGCTGTTATCCAGCCGCACGTGGTTGTCGTTGCGTTTTTCAGTCACAAACGCCACGCCGATGGATGTCCATTCTGCCGTGAGGTCTTTTTCCAGCATCAGCGTCAGGCGCAGGCGGCCAAACTGGACGGTGGCATCCCCTACCGACATGGCGTTATCGTCCTCCACCTCCTGCTCAAACGCGACGAAGCGGGCCAGTGAGGCAGGCTCTTCGCTGAAAATCACCTCTTCCCGCTCGCCACGACGAACCGGCAGCGCGAGCACCACCTTTTCGTTGGTGAGATTGTCAGGAATTTTTAGCGGCGCGGGACCATTGCGTCCGTTGCGGACCTGGAAAAAGGTGCCGTCCGGCAGTAACCCGCTGCAGTAGCTCAGGGCAATGCAGCCCTGGCGAAGCATCGCTTCGTCCAGTTCTACGTCGAGAAAGCCCCAGAGATAGGAACGCTGCAGCGCACCCCACTCACGAACATGGTTGAGCAGATAACTTTCAGTCCGCTGAAAATGGTGTGGACGCAGGAACATGCCTTCGGTCCAGACGACCTTTTCTGCTTTGGTCATGATGATGTGTTTCCTGTTGTGAAGCGCGTTACTGGCTGATGACCCGAATGCCGTTTACGTCGAGAAAAACGTTGGCCTGGAGTTCATCCGCGGACCATTTCCAGAACTGGTAGATATGATTTTCGCCTGGCACAGGCAGCGGGAGTGAAACGCGCCATTTTTTACCGTCCAGCTTCTGATATTCCGCCATCACGCCGATATAACGCGCCTCAGGATCGCTCTGACCGCTGAGGGTTTTGGACAGCTGTCCCGGCATCAGGAAGAAAACGTCGCTGTTCAGCAGATTCGCGCCAAGCGTTGCTGACGCGTTGTTCTGCAGGGAATAGAAGTCGCTGGACATGAAATCCGCATCGGATTTCAACAACAGCACCCGGACTTTAAGTGGCGCAGAATCATTGATTTGTGGATGAGCCTGAAACTGCAGATTGTAGCGGGAAGGGTCGCTGTGTGAAGACGACGTACAACCACTGACAAGGGCGAAAATCGCCGCGTAAAAGACTAACCACAGCCGATGAAACTTTTTATTATTCATAAAAATACGCCCACGAAAGCCGTTTAGTTCAGGATCCAGGTACCGTTAGCGCTGTCTTTGCAGGCTTTGCTGTTGCCATCCACATCGACGCAGGTCGCTTTTTTACGCACCTTAGGACGAATGGCCTGTTTGCGGACGGTGGCTTCGTACTGGTCGGCTTTGATAACGGCACGCATCGGGACGTAGCCAATCAGCTGGTCGTTCCCCTCATCGGCGAGCGCCATCCAGTAGTGTTCAACCTGCCCCAGCACTACATAGGTTTTTCCGGTTTCCAGCGTACGGATAACCTTTCCGCCAAAATCAGGACGGCTCATCAGGGAGGCCGGGTACATGGCACGATAAGGCTCGTTGAGCTGGGCGAATTCCGTTGGCGGCACCACGGCGTGACGGTGGGTCAGGGTGACACCGTTGACCTGGCTGGTCACGATCGTGTCGTCAGTGATTGCCGGTTTCTGTGGCGCTTTACAGCCCGCCACCGCCATTACAAACAGAAGTGAAAACAGTACGCGCATTTTCATATGCTTTTCCGTAGCGATATTTTGATGATGGAGATAAGGGGATGAAATTTGACTTAGGTGCTATTGTTAAAATAGTCAGGATAATTTCGGGGTGTTACTAATTTAAAGGCATAGCTACCGCACGAGCCCTTCAGAATAAGGCCCAGCGTCTTCCTGACATATTTTGACAAACGGTAAACAAGTTTACATGAGCTTTGCTTCAATTCAATATTTACCGCAGCGTAAGTGGTGGTAATTGAAGCAGCCAAAACATTATAGGATTAATCTGATAAAAAAACCCGACATAGCCTGGATCTACTTATTTCAACACCTTCTAATGATATAACACACTGTTATTAAAGCCTAAAATTCAAAAGAGAACGGATTTCATTAACGCAATAATGCTATTATCGCCACTACCATAATTAGTAGAAATGTCGTTTTGGTGATATCAGAAGAAGATATCGACGATGAATTATTTGTTGCACTAACTGGGTATGTTTAATATTGCAGCATCACCTGACGACACCATCGCTATTTAACTTATTGACTGCGCCTTTAATTTCACGACTCAAAATAACTTATATTTCATGTTGTAATAATAACCCTGTAAGTGATTATACATTTCCATTAATCATTAAGCCTGAGTAAACCTTCTCGTCACTATTTCGAATACCGACGTTGCTACAGCGCCTGTCAGCCGCCACGTTTCCACTTTAGAGCGACCGTCTCTTTCATTCGAAATTTTACCTGCGCTACATGCTTTCTCTCTCGACGCTATCTATCCTGCCTACCGGATGATAGATACAATTTATTATTAAAATGATAAAATTTCGTTATAATTTCTTTAAATAGTTGCATGCCAACATTCTTAACTCATTGTTATAAAGATAATTACAGGCAAGAGCCGTAACTCGACCGCGTGGATTTCCATCTCCGCCAGTCATTGCTTTTGCTTATTACCCAGCCGTTGCGCGACCAAACACGTCAGGAGTCAGTATGAACACGAAAAGACGCTCAGTTCCCGGTATCAGACACTACGATGGTCCTGCCGGCGGCTGGGGCGCGTTGAAGGCGACGGCCATTGCAGTACGTACCCAAATGGATACCCTGGACGCTCCCGCGACGCTGCTGCGTACCAACCAGCCGGACGGTTTTGACTGCCCCGGCTGCGCGTGGCCCGATAAAGAGCACAAGTCGACATTCCAGTTCTGCGAGAACGGCGCGAAAGCGGTAACCTGGGAAGCGACCAGTAAGCGCGTGACGCCCGATTTTCTGGCGGAAAACAGCGTCTCCTCGCTGCTGGCTAAATCGGACTTTGAGCTGGAAGGTTACGGTCGTCTGACGCATCCCCTGCGCTATGACCGGGCCAGCGATACCTTCCGGCCCGTCGACTGGGACGAGGCGTTTCAACGCATCGGGGAAATATTGCGCGGGCTCGAACCGGACCAGGTCGAGTTCTATACTTCCGGGCGCGCCTCCAACGAAGCGGCGTATCTGTTCCAGCTGTTCGCCCGCGAGTACGGCACCAATAATTTCCCGGACTGCTCGAATATGTGTCACGAGGCCACCAGCGTCGGCTTGCCGCGCTCCATCGGAATTGGGAAAGGCACCGTCTCGCTGGACGATTTCGACAAGACTGAGCTGGTGATCTCCATCGGTCACAACCCCGGCACCAACCATCCGCGAATGATGGGTACCCTGCACGAGCTGGCGCGTCGCAATGTGCCGATTATCGTTTTCAACCCGCTGCGCGAGCGCGCCCTCGAACGTTTTGCCGACCCGCAAAGCGTGATTGAAATGGCCACCTATGGCTCTACGGACATCGCCTCGACCTACTTCCAGGTGAAGGCCGGGGGCGATGCCGCCGCGCTGAAAGGCATTGCTAAACACCTTCTGGAGATGGAGGCCGAACGCGGTGACGTTCTCGACCGCGCGTTTATTGCAGAACACACCCGGGGTATTGAAGATTTTGCCGCCGATATCGCGCAGACCCGCTGGGACGACATTGAGCGCGAGTCGGGGCTCAGCCAGGCGGCGCTCAAAAAGGTGGCCGAGGCCTATGCCAAATCAAACGCCACCATCATTACTTACGGTATGGGGATTACCCAGCACAATAAAGGCACGGCGAACGTCCGCCTGATTGCTGACCTGCTGCTTCTGCGCGGGAATATCGGCAAGCCCGGCGCGGGGATCTGCCCCCTGCGCGGCCACTCTAACGTTCAGGGGAACCGGACCGTCGGGATTAGCGAGAAGCCTGCCCCGGCCTTCCTGAACCGCCTGAAAGAGGTGTTTGGCTTTGAGCCCCCTTCCCGTCACGGACACGATGCGGTGCAGGCGACGCGGGCCATGATCGACGGTCGCGCAAAAGCGCTCATTTGCCTTGGCGGTAACTTTGCCGTCGCGATGCCCGACCACGAGAACGGTTTCCCGGCGATGGGTAACCTGGATCTGAGCGTGCACGTCGGGACCAAGCTGAACCGTACCCATCTGCTGGTGGGTAAAGAGACCTTTATTTTCCCGTGCCTCGGCCGCACGGAGCTGGATATGCAGGCCACCGGCCGTCAGTCCATCACCGTCGAAGACTCTATGTCGATGGTGCATGCTTCCTCCGGCAAGCTGAAACCCGCCTCGCCGTTGCTCCGTTCGGAGCCTGCCATAGTCGCTGGCCTCGCAAAGGCTACCCTGCCGGAAACACGCGTGGACTGGCTGACGCTGGTCGAGGATTACGACCGCATCCGCGATTTGATCGAGCAGACCATTCCGGGCTTTGAGAACTACAATGCGCGGATCCGTGTTCCCGGCGGCTTCCGCATGCCGCTGCCTCCGAGACAGCGTATCTGGCCGACCGCAACGGGCAAAGCGATGTTCTCGGTATTCGACGGCGTACAGGAAAACGCCAGCGGTGAAGGCGAGCATGTGCTGCGCCTGATCACGCTGCGCAGCCACGATCAGTACAACACCACCATTTACGCCCTGGACGATCGCTACCGTGGCGTATTTGGCCGCCGCGACGTGCTGTTTATGAACGAAGAAGATATGGCGCAGTCAGGGCTGGAACACGGCGATCGCGTGGATATCGAAACCGCCCTCCCCGGCAGCGCGCAGCGTCTGGAAGATATTACAGTGGTGGCGTACAACATCGCCCTGGGCTCCGTCGGCGCGTATTACCCGGAGGCCAACGTGCTGGTGCCGCTCGATTATCTCGACAAGGACAGCGGTACGCCGTCGTATAAATCGGTTCCGGTTCGCATTACCCTGCGCTCGAAAGAGATCCGCATGCTGTAAGGCTTTACGCGCAGAGAAGAGTGATGGACATAAAACAGTTAAAATATTTACTCGCGCTCGACGAGACCCGCCACTTTGGTAAAGCGGCATTGCGGTGCAACATCACCCAGCCGACCCTCTCCATGCGCATCCGCAGCCTGGAAGAGGAGCTGGGGCTGGTGCTGATCGTGCGCGGGCAGCGCTTTGAAGGGTTTACGCCGGAGGGAGAGCGCATCCTCGCATGGGCGCGCGCGCTTCTTGCCGCGCACGACGGATTGCAGGCGGAAGCCGCGCTGTGTAAAGGCCAGGTGGTGGGAGAATTACGTCTGGGGATGGTGCCGCTGGCGAGCGTGGATCCGATGATCTTTATCCGCCTGCTGACGCAAAAGTACCCGGAGCTGACCTACAGCCTCTATTCTATGTCTTCGGCGCAGATTGCCGACGGCGTCAGCCGCAATCAGCTTGAGCTGGGGATTTGCTACCTGAACAGCATCGACACCAGCCTGTTTGACATTATCCGTTTGCCAGAAACGAAAATGGGCCTGCTGCACGACACCCGTCATTTCCAGCTTACCCCGGAGACGCTGACCTGGCACGACCTGACTGATTTTCCGCTGGGGTTCCTGACCAAAGGGATGCACTACCGGGCGCATATGGAGGCCAGCTTTAAAGCTGCTGGCATCGAACCAACGGCCGTTTTTGAGAGCGACTCCACGTTCCAGATCATTCAGGCGGTTCAGAGCGGCGTATGCTGCGCCGTGATGCCGCTGAATAACGGGCTGGAAGCCCTGAACGGCAATTTCAGGATTGTCCCCATCGCCGATGCGAACATTGAGGCTCCCATCGGCCTGATTATGCGCAGGCAGAAACCCGTCTCTTCGCTGGCGCTGCGCTGTTTTACCGACGCGCAGGCGATTTATCACGCGGGCAAGGAGGCGTAAGCCTGGCGCGTCACCACGCTGAAACCGCCGATCAGCACTGCGGCGCAGACCTCCCGGTAGTCCGGCGCACTCACCAGCTCGCGCAGCGCATCGCGAATGGCGCTGAGCGTTTCGGGGGACGCGCGTCGCGACGTGATTAATGGCAGCCCTGGCGTCAGCGGCGTTCGATCGAACGCCGCCAGCCCCGCAAGCCGTTCCGGCTCATGACGCTCCAGCAGCGCCCAGGTCACGCAGTCGATGGCGGCGATATCGCTCTTCCCGCGCTGCACGTCAATCAGCGACTGACGGTGGCTGCCGCTGAAGGACGTTTGTGAGAAAAATGGCCCGTCGACAATCAGGGGTGCCACCTTTTTTCGCAGCGCGTTATAGCCGGACTGCGAGTCTTCCGAATTACAAACCGCCCGACGTCCGCGAAAATCCGCCAGCGTGAGATGCCTTTCCTCCGCGCGCACTACCAGAAAACTGCGGTACTGGCTCCCTTCGCAGCCCGCGGCGGTGTAGTGAAAACAGCCCACCACCTGTACCTCCGGGAGCTGCGTCACCAGCGGGTAGCCGCATGTCTGGCTGAGGATAAGCTCAGGCTGCTGCCAGTGGGCCAGCAGGTCAGACTCCGGCCAGCCGGGAGCACCACCGACGGGCACGCCACGCGCGGCCAGCAGATGCTGCACCGCCAGCCAGAGCGCGCGGGTATCGCCGCGATCCACGGCGTACATGGGAAACGCCAGCAGGTTACTCATACCTCTCCTCCTGTTGTTTTCCGGGATGGACGGTGACCTCCACTGGCCGGGTCCAGAACTGGCGTAGCCATTCACCGTAGCCCTGGACCACAAAGCCGTGGTTACGCTGCCGGTACGCCTCCCGGTTTTGCCGGTAGATCGTCGGCAACCCGTACCAGGGAACGCCCGGTAAATCGTGGTGAATAGAATGGTAGTTGAGATTCAAAAACAGCACCCGCCAGACTAGCCCGGCCTCGTTAATGACCGAGCGCGCGAGCGGATCGTCCGCCGCCCGATGTTCGTAGAACGAGCGGACCTTGGTCAGCGCCAGCGCCGGATAGCTCACCGCCAGCACAAACCAGACGGGTGAAAAGCCGTGATGCACCATCCACGCGAAAAGTGCCGCCAGCAGCAGAGCATGAACCAGCCACATCGCCATCGCCCGCAGGTGAAAATCACGAAACGCCGCCGCGGCGCTGCCCAGCGCCTGAAGGATATCCAGCAGCGGCGCCAGCACCAGCCGCCCGACGAAAGTATTCCGGGCCCGGATCGCGCGCTTCTGCCACGGGGAAAAGCGCGCCCAGCTCGCCTCGGTGAAATAATACGACTCCGGGTCATCCACCGGATCGGTCAGGCTATCGTGACGGTGATGGGCCAGATGGGAATCCCGGTACAGGCCATACGGATACCAGACCGCCAGAGGGAGCGTGCCGAACAGCTGGTTAAGCCAGGCAAAACGGGTGGGATGCCCGTGGATCAGCTCGTGCTGCAGGGACATGTACCAGGCGGTAAACCAGATAAGCAGCAGCGTGGCGGGAAGCAGGCCGAGCGTTTGCCAGAATGTTAGGGTGGAAAACCAGCCGGTATAGATAATGACGATCAGCAGCCACGTAGGGAGTTCACTTCGCCACAGAATCCCAGATGCAAGTCGGTGGATGTGATTGCGCTGCTGCGGATGTAAATAGAGGGTGCTTCGTTTACTCATTCCTTCAGACGCCGTTTCGCCAGAGACAATGCTCTGACGATCGGGGATAACGCCTGAAATGACAAAGAACTTAAATCGCTTTGCTTTGCCGGAAACGCAGGGTCACGCCCGGCTTGACTTATTCTGTGGTAAAGGTACTTTTCAGGACATGAAGAAAATATTAATTATCGTACCTGACGGCGGCATGCTGTTTGAGGCCGCCGGTATCGCCGACATTCTGATGCAGGCCAACCGGCTGCATCCGGAAGGGCTTACCCAGCCCCGCTACCGTATCATCATTGCCACCACGCAGCCCCACCAGGTGATCCACGGCCAGTCTGGCCTGAACCTGCTGGCGGACTATCGCCTGCCGGAGCTGGATCCGCGCGAACCGCTGGACACCATTATCATCACCGGACGCGGGATCAACGAGCAGGAGAGCACGGCGGTGGTGGACTGGCTGCATCTCGCTGCGCCGCACGCCCGGCGGGTCGCCTCCATTTGCGGGGGCGCGATGCTGCTTGCCCAGACCGGCTTGCTGGACGGCCGCCGCGCAACCACCCACTGGCGGCTGCTGGAGACGATGCAAGCCCAGTACCCGGCTATCCACGTCGAAGGCGGCCCGCTGTATATTCAGGATGGCCCCATCTGGACCTCCGGCGGCGTGAGTTCCGGGTTCGATCTGACCCTGGCGCTGGTGGAAGACGACTATGGATTTACCCTCGCCCGCGACGTGGCGCAGGATATGGTGATGTATCTGCGTCGCCCCGGCGGACAGCTGCAGTTCAGCCGCTATAGCCTGCAGCAGCCTGGCGCATCGGGGCCTATCAGCGAACTGCAAACCTGGATCCTGCAGAACCTCACCGCCGACCTTTGCGTGGAAAATTTGGCCGAAAAGGTGGCGATGAGCCCGCGCAATTTCACCCGGGTTTTTACCCGCGACGCGGGCGTCTCGCCTGCCCGTTACGTGATGGAAGCGCGCCTGGCCGCCGCCCGACAGTTGCTTGAGCAGACCCATGATCCCCTTGAGCGGGTTGCCGAGCAAAGCGGGTTTGGCACCAGCATTAACCTGCGCCGCGTGTTTGAGAAACAGCTCCACCTCACGCCAGGCGAGTACCGCCAGCGCTTCCACTGCCGCAAGATGGCGTAATCTGATCCTTTTTTGTCGTTTACGCCAACCGGCCCCGCGCCTACAGTGACTCCAGACAACAGAGATAAGGAGTGCACCATGGTTAAGGTCGGTATTAACGGTTTCGGCCGTATCGGACGTAATTTCCTGCGCGCGGCGCTGGGTAACCCGGATCTTCAGATTGTGGCCATTAACGATCTGACGGACAGCAAAACCCTCGCCCACCTGCTGAAACATGATTCCCTTCTGGGCAAACTGCCCGCGCCCGTTGAAGCGGCTGACGGCGCACTGCAGGTGGACGGTCAGCGGATTGTGGTATTTAGCGAACGCGACCCGGCAAATATTCCGTGGCGCGATGTTGGTGTTGACGTGGTAATTGAGGCCACCGGCTTCTTTACCGATCGGGAAAAAGCGGCGGTGCACGTCACGCAGGGTGGCGCAAAGCGCGTCATCATCTCCGCGCCCGGCAAGAATGACGATCTGACGGTTGTGATGGGAGTGAACCACGATCGCTACGACCCGGCTCAGCACGTGGTCGTCAGTAACGGGAGCTGTACCACGAACGGTCTGGCGCCGGCGGCTCAGGTGCTGCATCAGCAGTTCGGGATCGAGCATGGTCTGATGAACACGACGCACGCCTACACCAACAGCCAGGCGCTGCACGACCAGCCGGAAAAAGATCTGCGCGGCGCGCGCGCGGCGGCGCTGTCGATTGTGCCTTACTCCAGCGGCGCGGCGAAAGCGCTGGGCAAAGTGATCCCCTCCCTGGACGGCAAGCTGACCGGGTACTCCCTGCGCGTGCCGGTGCCGGTGGTGTCGATTGTAGATTTAACGGTAACACTCAGCCGTAGCGTAACCGCCGAAGAGGTGAATGAGGCGTTCCGCAACGCGGCCGCCAGCGGGCGTCTGAAAGGGATCCTGGGCTATAGCGATGAACCGCTGGTCTCCAGCGACTACCAGGGCGACCCGCGCTCCTCTATTATCGACGGGCTTTCCACGCTGGTAATTGGCGGGAACATGGTGAAGATCCTGGCGTGGTATGACAACGAGTGGGGCTTCTCTAACCGCCTGGTGGATCTGGCGGTGCTCATGGATAAGAAAGGGCTGTAAGCCTGGAGCCGGGTGGCGCGAACGCTCACCCGGCAAAAAATCATTCCGCTTTCACTTTCACGCCCATCAACACAATCACCATCGCCGTCACCAGCAGGAACCCGCTTCCGGCGAATACGCCGCTGGCACCGTTAAGGTCAAATACCGCCCCGCCCCCGGCCGCACCGGCGCTTATCGCCAGCTGGATTGAGGCCACCAGCAGCCCCCCTGCACTTTCGGCTTCATCCGGAACGGTGGTGGCAAGCCAGGTTGACCAGCCCACCGGAACCAGACCAAACGCAAAGCCCCACAGCGCCACCAGGAACCCGTCCAGCATTGCCAGATGGCCAAACGCCACCATCGTCAGCGCCAGTATGCCCATGGCGAACGGCACCAGCGCCAGCGTCAGGTGTAGATTACGTGCCAGCAGATGTCCGGCAACGGAAGTACCGACAAAGTTCGCCAGCCCAAAGCCCAGCAGGATCAGTGAAATGGTCTCAACGTTCGCCTGCCCCACCGTTTCCAGGAACGGGCGCAGGTAGGTAAAGAAGGCGAAATGGCCGCTGAAGATCAGAATAGTGGCCAGCATGCCGCCGATCATGCCCGGTCGACGCAGCACGCGGAACAGCGTGCTGAGGCTACCGCTGCTCTCGGGTTTCATGGACGGCAGCACCCAGATCTGCCACAGCAACGCCAGTACGCTCGGCAGAATGCAGAGCACAAAGACGTTGCGCCAGCCGATCAGGCTACCCAGATAACTCCCCAGCGGGGCAGCAACCACGGTGGCAATCGACACGCTGGAGAAGATCACCGCCAGCGCCTTCGGTACTTTATCCGTTGGAACCAGGCGCATCGTGGTGGCCGTCGACATCGCCCAGAAGCCACCGATGGCGACCCCTAACAGCAGGCGCCCCATCAGCAGGACGTGCAGCGTAGGCGCAAAGGCCACCAGCAGGCTGGAGATGATTTGCAGCACGGAGAAAAACATCAGTACCCAGCGACGGTCGATACTTTTGGTCGCCGGCGTAATCAGAAGCCCGGTGACCAGCGCCACCAGCGCGGTGGCGGTGACGGCCTGCCCGGCCATGCCCTCGCTGACGCCCAGGCTCGCGGCCATCGGCGTCAGCAAACTGGCTGGCAGGAACTCAGCCGTTATCAACCCAAACACGCCCAGCCCCAGTGAATAGACGGCCCGCCAGGCGGGTCTGGCTGGCGCCACGGCCTCTCTCGCCACGACACATGAATTCATCTGTTGTTCTCCCGTTATAAAAATGTGACAACTGTCGCAAAAGCATAGAGGGTTCACCGTGGACGATCTATGACATATAATCTCCACTTATTGATTATTCGTCCGGAGTTGCGCCATGACCGTTCAGTCCCCCGATTTGATCAGCGAACTCTTACGCGGCATGCGCCTGTCGGGTGTGAAATACCGACGGATTGAAGCCAGCGCGCCGTTTGGCGTGGCGTTCCACCAGGCGCCCGGTAAGGCGCAGTTCCATTTTGTGAGCCACGGTAGCGCCCTGCTGCGTATGGAGAGCGGTGCGACCTTCGAACTGAGCGGCGGCGACGCGCTGTTTATTCCTGGCGGGAATGCCCACGCCCTGCTCTCTGACGCGCAGGCAGCCATTACTCCGGTGAACGCTTTTCCGAGCGAACCTATCTGCGGCTCGGTGTGCGCCATTACTTGCGAGCCCTGTCCGGAGAGCGAGAACACCATCATCTTTAGCGGGTGTATGGATTTTGAACTCGGCGGGATGCAGCCGCTGATCAAAGCAATGCCGGAAGTGATGATGGTCAGCCGGCTGATGTCCACCTGGCCGGAAATTCATCCGCTACTGGCGGCGATGGAGCGAGAATCCATGACCCGTCAGGCCGGGTTCGCCGGGATCCTTGCCCGGCTGGCTGACGTGGTGGCGGCGTTAATTGTGCGCGGCTGGGTTGAGGGCGGCTGCGGTAAAGCCACCGGCTGGGTGCAGGTTTTACGCGACCCGCGCCTGAGCCGGGCCATTTACGCCATGCACCAGCAGCCTGGCCTGAACTGGAGCGTGGCGGACCTGGCGAAAGAAGCGGGCACCTCACGCTCCGTGTTTGCCGAACGGTTTCTGGCCGCGACGGGGACGACCCCGGCAAAGTATCTCAGCGAACTGAGAATGCGGCTGGCGATTCAGTACATTCGTCACGAAAATCAGCCGATTGAAACGGTCGCCCTGCGGCTGGGTTACGGATCGCTGGCGGCGTTTAGCCGGGCCTTTAAGCGCATCATTGGCCATGCGCCGGGCACGCTGCGGGAAGCCGGCCAGGCCCCGGAAGAGGTCTGACCGGCAGGCTGGCATCAGAAAGAGTATTTAAAGCGCACGCGGCCACCGTAGCGATCGTCGTTTTTCTTATCGCCCGCTTTCGGGGAAGCGTTGACCCAGGACGCATACGCGCCCAGATAGATGTTGAAGTTTTTCATCTTCATGACGTTCGGGATCAGGTACGTCGTATGGATGGTATGAATATCATACTCGCCCGTCGCGTCCAGGTAAGCGGTGTTGAGGTTCATGACCACGCCGTTCTCCGGATCGGTTTTAAGCCCGTCCCAGGTCATAGTAAACCCGTAGCCGTCGCTGTAGAGATCTTCCGACTTTAATTTCCCCGTCGTTCACAGAACCGAAGAAGAATACCGCATCATCGAGATACATTTTCCCGCCGAGAGGCTGAACGGAAAATCCGGCAAAATTGCCGTTATCCATTTTCCGATAACCATCAAAACCTCATAAATTATGCCCGTTAATATCCCAGCGTTCTTTATATCCCGGCGCCCGGTCGCTATTAGTGCTTTGCTTAATGGAGGTCAGACTGCCTGTTTTACTGGCGGCATCTATATTAAACTCCACGTCACCATAAAATTTAATATCACCAAACCCTGAAAGCGTCAGCTTTGGCGGTTCGGCTTTGCTCACCGGCTCTTCGGACTGCACAACAACGGCGGGTGCTGCCTGCGCGGCGGCCGCCTGCTGCTGTCTAAGCGCCGGAATAAAATGCACTTATCAGTTTTACCGTTTTTTTTTAATTTCATAAAATCCATCCTGATTATAAAAGTGAATACGCAAATAGAGAGCATCGCCATTTCGACTACATAGCCTTTTGGGTTCTATTATTTTTTTTGTTGCACAACAAATCCTTCCGGACAGGGCGTGCGAAGCGGTAAATTGTCTGGTTCTGCGCAAAATGGGATATTCAACACGCGAAGCGGGCAATATTCGTCTAAGGTTTTCAGGTGATTGATAACAGCGGTCACGCTGTTCAGGAATACAGGAGACGAACCGATGATAAGACCTCGTACTTTACGCCCTGCTCTTTTGCACCTCGCGCTGGGAGGCGCGCTGCTCGGTGTGGCAACGATGGGTTATGCTGAAGAACAGCCAGCCTACCAGAAAAATTCACCCGATATTTTGCTTGGCCCTCTGTTTAACGACGTGCAGAGTGCCAAACTGTTTCCCGATCAGAAAACCTTTGCCGATGCCGTTCCCAAAAGCGACCCGCTGATGATACTGGCGGATTACCGGATGCAGCACACCCAGACAAGCTTTGACCTGCGCCACTTTGTGGAGATGAACTTCATACTGCCTGCGGAAGGTGAAAAATATGTGCCGCCTGCGGGACAAAGCTTACGTGAGCACATTGACGACCTCTGGCCTGTGCTGACGCGCACCACGGATAAAGCCAGTAACAAATGGGATTCCCTGCTGCCGTTACCGAAACCTTACGTTGTGCCCGGCGGGCGCTTCCGCGAGGTCTACTACTGGGATAGCTATTTCACCATGCTGGGCCTGGCGGAGAGCGGCCACTGGGACAAAATCAGCGATATGGTGGATAACTTTGCGTATGAGATTGATACCTTCGGCCATATCCCCAACGGCAACCGCAGCTACTACCTGAGCCGCTCCCAGCCGCCGTTCTTCTCACTGATGGTTGAGCTGCTGGCGACGCATGACA
Source organism: Enterobacter cloacae complex sp. P14RS (assembly GCF_014895895.1). Lineage (NCBI taxonomy): Bacteria > Pseudomonadati > Pseudomonadota > Gammaproteobacteria > Enterobacterales > Enterobacteriaceae > Enterobacter > Enterobacter cloacae complex sp. P14RS. Next base: position 64,501 of record NZ_JADBQM010000024.1, on the reverse strand, counting down.
AAGACGCGCTGAAAAAATACCGTCCACAAATGGAAAAAGAGTACACCTACTGGATGGAGGGTGTAGAAAGCCTTCAGCCTGGGCAGGCTAACCAGCGCGTGGTGAAGCTCGATGACGGTTCCGTACTCAACCGCTACTGGGACGATCGCGATACCCCGCGCCCGGAGTCCTGGCTTGACGATATCACCACGGCGAAGAGCAACCCTAACCGGCCTGCGACGGAAATCTACCGCGATTTGCGCTCCGCAGCGGCCTCGGGCTGGGACTTTAGCTCCCGCTGGATGGACGACCCGCAAAAGCTCGGCACCATCCGCACCACCAGCATTGTGCCCGTCGATCTGAACGCCCTGATGTTTAAAATGGAAAAACTGCTCGCGCGAGCAGGCCAGGAGGCGGGCGACAGCGCGGCGGCGAGTAAATACGAGGCATTAGCAACCGCGCGTCAAAAAGCCATTGAGCGCCACCTGTGGAACGATAAAGAGGGCTGGTACGCCGATTACGATCTCAAGAGTAAGAAGGTGCGCAACCAGCTCACGGCGGCGGCCCTCTTCCCGCTCTACGTGAAGGCGGCGGCACAGGATCGCGCCGATAAAGTGGCCGCGGCCACCTCCGCGCGCCTGTTGAAGCCGGGCGGTATTACCACCACCACCATCAACAGCGGCCAGCAGTGGGATGCGCCAAACGGCTGGGCACCGCTGCAGTGGGTGGCAACGGAAGGGTTGCAGAACTATGGGCAGGATAAGGTTGCATTGGACGTGACCTGGCGCTTCCTGAAGAACGTTCAGCACACTTATGACCGCGAGAAGAAGCTGGTGGAGAAATATGATGTCTCTTCTACCGGTACCGGCGGTGGCGGCGGTGAATATCCGCTCCAGGATGGGTTCGGCTGGAGTAACGGCGTGACGCTGAAAATGCTGGATCTGGTTTGTCCGAAAGAGAAACCGTGCGACAGCGTGCCGGAAAATCAGCCTGCGGCGAACGATGAGGCTGCGCCGGTGAAAGCTTCGGCGCAGTAAGGGAGTATTGCCGGGTGATGGCTACGCCTTACCCGGCCTACATTTTGAACTCACAGGGATTTAGAAGCTGTAACTCGCCCCTAGCTGATACGTCCTGTCACGCCCAATCCAGCAGTTAGTCGCATCGTAGCAGGTCAGCGTCTCTTTATTGGTGATGTTCTGCATACTTGCCTTAAGCGTCAGCCCCGCCAGCGAAGGCAGAATTTCGCCCATCCGGTACGACGCCGCCAGATCGTACTGCGTAGTGCCCCCCAGCTTACCCGCATCGTTAGACGGTGAAATCTCCATCGGCCCGGTATAGCGCGCCCCGGCGCCCAGCATCAGCCCCTTCAGCGGCGTGCTCTCGAAGGTGTAGTCCCCCCACAGGTTGAACGCATTTTCCGGCACCTGAGTGGGACGCTTGCCCTGGTATTTATCATCTTCGGTATTAATTACGTGGGTGTATGCATAGTTGGCAATCAGCGTCAGGTTGTCCGTCGGGCGGCTGATGGCGGAGAACTCCGCGCCTTTGGATTCCACTTCACCAGTCTGACGGTAGTTCAGGAAGCCCGGGTCGGAGGTGACGACGTTTTTCTGCCGGATGTTAAACACCGAGGCGGTAAACGTCGTGGCGTACTCGGCCAGCAGATATTTAACCCCTCCTTCCACTTGCTTGCTGGTGGTTGGCTTGACGTCTTTCGCCGTGAGCGTCCCCTGCGGCGAGACCGGTGCAAAACCTTCTGAATAGCTGATAAACGGCGAAATACCGTTATCGAAGGCGTAAAGCGCCCCCAGGCGTTTGGTAACGCGATCCTGCGATGCCCAGGCCTTATCGCCGTTTTGCAGGTAATCGGTGGTGACGGAGCGGTAATCGTCGTAGCGCAGGCTGCCCAACAGACTTAAGCCGCCAAATTCCACCTGATCCTGCAGGTAGTACCCGTTCTGCTGGTAGCTGAGGCGGTTTTTCTGGGCGGTGTAGAGCCCCAGCGCGCTTTCGTGGATTTGCGAATAGTCCGGATTACGCATATCCATGCCCGGCGTAGTCGACGCGTAGCGGTAGTGGAAATGGGAGTTCAGCCTCTGATAGTCAAACCCGGCCAGCAGATGGTGTTTCCAGTCGCCCAGCGCAACGGTTTTAGTCACCTGGTTGTCGATGTTGAAGCTCTTAAGATCTTCATCGGTGGTATAGGCAAAGCGGTTAAGCTGATAGACCTCACTTCCCGTTCCCGTCGCATAGACGCTGTTCTGGTGGGTATCGACGTCGAAATAGCGCGCTTTCTGATTAAAGCCCCAGCCGCTGTCAAACTCGTGTTCGAAGCTGTAGCCCAGCATCCACTGCCGCTGCTTAAACCCGCTCCACTCATCTCCGGCGTAATCCCGGCGATCGGCATATTTGGACCGCAGATAAGCGAGCGGCAGCGGGTTAGACGGCGTCAGGCTCGGGGAGTTTTGCGCCAGCGCATCCAGGGTGAGGCGGGTTTTACCGTCGGGTTGCCATGTAACGGATGGGGCGACCAGATAATTTTCATAGCGGCTGGTGTGCGGCTGATCGTCATTCTCCGTCGCTTTACCCAGCAGGCGGTAATTCCAGTCGCTGTCGGCAATTTGTCCGGTCGAATCGAGATAGCCTTCTTTCAGATTACGGTTCCCGGTATTAAAACCGACCTCGGTACGGGCTTCCCGCTGCGGCTTTTTACTTTGAATATTTACCAGCCCGCCCGGCGAACCGCCGCCGTAAAGCACCGATGAAGGCCCTTTCAGGATATCGACGCTCTCTATTAACAGCGGATCGATGCGCGCCTTGGTGTTGCCGGTGACGTTATAGGGTAGCTGCAGTCCGTTGTAAAACTCCTGATCAACGGTAAAGCCACGAATTTTGTATTCGCTCATATAGGAGGTATTCCCCCGCACCTCGGTTGAGACGCCTGGGGCATAGCGCAGGATTTCATTCACGGAGTTCGCGTGACGCTTTTCGATCTCCGGCGCAGAGAGCGTGTTGATAACCTGCGGCGTTTTACTTTCGGCAACGGCCGATTTGGTGGCGCTGTTGGTCCAGGCCGGCAGCGCGCTGCCCTGCTCTGAGCCCGTGACGACAATGGTTGATTCTTCGGCGATAGCCTGGACCTGCAATGCCAGCGTGACGGCACCCGCCAGGGTGCATAACGTAAAACGTGAGGAGTTCATAATGTCGTCTTGTTATTACATGCAATACGGAACGACAATTATTATCATTTAGATTAGCAAATCAATATGGCGGCAAAAAAAACGGCCCTCCGCAGAGAGCCGTTCTGTCATTTTATGCTCGTCGCAGTAATCTGAATATGCCCAGCACGACAATGGCTCCCACGACAGCGACCAGGAAACTGTGCATGTCGAAACCACTGATGTCACCACCAAAACCAAACATCGTCGCCAGCCAGCCGCCTACAACCGCACCAACGACCCCGAGTACGCAGGTCAAAATAAAGCCGCCGCCATCGTTTCCCGGCATGATCAGTTTTGCGATAGCGCCGGCAATAAGGCCAAAGATAATCCAGGCGATGATACCCATAGCAATGCCCTCTTGCAGATTAAACGCATGTGCAGAAAATCTTCTGCACAGCTAACTTAAGTATAGGTCATCACCGGAAAACCAGTTTCGTCTCACCGACTTATCCTGCGGACAACGGTAAAAAAATCTCACCGGTTTGTATTAAGTTTGAGGGTGGATTGCCGATAACACTAAGACAGTCTGTCATCAATCAAGGAGCCATCCGGCGTGAGTCATTACAGTGAGCAGTTCCTCAAGCAAAATCCGCTGGCTGTATTAGGGGTATTACGCGACCTGCAAAAAGGCGAAGTGCCGCTGCGCATCAGCTGGTCGAATAATCAGTTTATCAGCAAGATCCTTGACGTCTCGCAGGAGAGGCTGGTTATTGACCTGGGCAGCCTTGAGTATGAAAACCGCGCGGCGCTGAAAGCAGAGAATATCGTGGTCATGGCCGAAACCCATGGGGCCAAAGTGGAATTTGTCCTGCCGCGACTGGAACTGAGCGAATACCAGGGACTTCCGGCTTTTGTTACCCTCCTTCCTGGCAATCTCTGGTTTGTCCAGCGCCGTGAATATTTCCGCATCAGCGCCCCCCTTCATCCTGCCTATTTTTGTAAGGCCAAAATGCCGGACAAAAAAGAGATCCGCTTCCGTCTCTTTGACCTGTCGCTGGGCGGAATGGGCGCGCTGATGGATACCCCGAAGCCGGAGGGTCTGGTAGAAGGCATGCGGTTTACGCAAATAGAACTGGATATGGCGGGCTGGGGCCGTTTTTATTTCGATGCACAGCTGATTGCCATCAGCGAGCGCACGGTGGTGGACAGCAAAAATGAAACGATTACCACGCCGCGTCTGAGCTTCCGTTTTCTGAACGTCGGGCCCGGCGCGGAGCGCGAGCTGCAGCGCATTATCTATTCGCTGGAACGGGAAGCACGGGAACGTGCGAATAAGGTTCTGTAGGAAAAGTCGGGCAGCGAGCGCCGCCCGTTTGCGGCATTACATGGCATCCATCGCTTTCTGTACTTTCCAGATATAGCGAGGCGCCTGCGGTGCCGGATGATTTTTCGCCACATGCTCGACGAACTCATCTTTGTCCATGTCGTTGATCTCCTCAATCGCCTCTTTGCGGTCAGAGGAGAAAGTTCTGAGCAGCGCCCCGGCGCCGTTCACGTACGAGACCACCAGCGCGTATTGCATCACTTCCGGATCCTCAATGCCCTTCAGCACGCCGTGTTCCAGAATGCTCAGGTAAGCGGTCCCCATAGAAATATTGCGTTCCGGGTTCTTCAGCTCGCTGGTCGACGGCTGGCCGCTCCAGCCCATATAGCGGTAGACCTCTCTCCCCGCCGTAGAGGCTTTCAGCTGCATCAGCCCCACCGCGTTGGATTTGCTGACAAGCGTAGGATTGCCGCCGGACTCCACCGCAATAATGGCGGTGATCAGCCGCGGGCTGACGCCCCATGCCTTCCCGGCTTTTTCACTGATCGGCATCCACTGCATGGCCCGTTTCACCGGTACTTCCGGATTCCAGGGCGGGTTTTGATAATCATGTTTTGAACTACAGCCAGCCAGCAAAACAATCAAAAAAGCAAACCATCTCAATTTCACGTCATCTATCCTTATAGCCGGTCATCGCGGTGCGCCGCCCTTGAAGCAGGCGGCGTATACGCGGCATGATATAGACAATTAGTTTCTCATTCAGCAAGGAATTGCCATGTCTCAGTTTCATCTCATCGCGCCATCGGGCTACTGTATTAACCAGGACGCGGCGCAGCGGGGCGTTCAGCGCTTACTGGAATCCGGCCATCAGGTAGAAAATCAGACAATTATCCCCCGCCGCCAGCAGCGTTTTGCCGGAACAGAAGCGCAGAGGCTAAATGATATCAATAGCCTGGTGAACCTGAAGGGCGAAAACCGAATAGTCCTTGCGGTGCGCGGCGGCTATGGTGCGAGCAGGCTGCTTGAGAGCATTGACTGGCAGGGCCTGGCACAACGCCAGCAGCAGGATCCGCTGTTGATATGCGGCCACAGCGATTTCACCGCCATCCAGCTTGGTCTTCTGGCGCTGCATAACGTCATCACGTTTAGCGGCCCGATGCTGGCCGGTAACTTCGGCGCGCCGGAACTGGACGCGTTCACCGTGGAGCATTTCTGGCGCGCGCTGCGCAATCCCACCTACAGCGTGGAATGGCAAGGCAATGGACCGCACTGGGAATGTGAGGGCCAGCTCTGGGGCGGTAACCTGGCGATGCTGGTCTCGCTCATCGGCACGCCGTGGATGCCGCAAATCAAGGACGGCATTCTGGTGCTGGAGGATATTAACGAACATCCGTTCCGCGTCGAGCGCATGTTATTGCAGCTTTATCATGCCGGTATTCTCGATCGCCAGTCCGCGATCGTGCTGGGCAGCTTCAGCGGCTCTGCCCCGAATGACTATGATGCGGGCTACTCCCTGGAAACCATGGTCGATTTCATCCGCTCGCGGCTGGATATTCCGGTTATCACCGGTCTGGATTTCGGTCATGAGCAGCAGACCGTTACCCTTGCGCTGGGCGCGCAGGCGACGCTTACACATGATGTTTCGGGCAGTCGGTTAACGATCGGTGGTCATCCGGTCATAAAAGCATAAAAAACCCCCTTAATAAAACGCTGTTGCCGTTGTTAATATGTTAGGGTTTTAGTAACAGCGTTAACATTGAGGTGGGAGAAAGAGAACATTGGATGCCGCAGCGATAATCAGCCTTTTCATTCTGGGTTCTGTACTTGTAACCAGCAGTATTTTATTAAGTTCATTTTCATCGCGTCTTGGCATACCCATTCTTGTTATTTTCCTGGCCATCGGCATGCTGGCCGGTGTTGACGGCATCGGCGGTATCCCCTTCGATAACTATCCCTTCGCCTACATGGTGAGTAACCTCGCGCTGGCGGTGATCCTGCTCGACGGCGGGATGCGCACTCAGGCGAGCTCCTTCCGCGTGGCCTTAGGGCCTGCGCTGTCGCTGGCGACCGTCGGCGTGTTGATCACCTCCGGCCTCACCGGGATGATGGCCGCCTGGCTTTTCAATCTCAATCTCATGGAAGGCTTGCTGATTGGCGCAATCGTTGGCTCTACCGATGCGGCGGCGGTCTTTTCCCTGCTTGGGGGTAAAGGGCTTAACGAACGCGTTGGCTCAACGCTTGAGATTGAATCCGGCAGTAACGATCCGATGGCGGTGTTCCTGACCATCACGCTGATAGAGATGATCCAGCAGCACGAGACGGGCCTGAGCTGGATGTTTGCCCTGCATATTCTGCAGCAGTTCGGGCTGGGGATTGTCATCGGCCTGGCGGGGGGATACCTGTTACAGCAGACGATCAACCGCATTTCTCTGCCCTCGGGGCTTTACCCTCTGCTGGCGCTGAGCGGCGGCATTCTCATTTTTGCCGTTACCACCGCGCTGGACGGCAGCGGTATTCTCGCCGTCTACCTCTGCGGGTTCCTGATGGGCAACCGCCCTATTCGCAACCGTCATGCTATTTTGCAGAACTTTGACGGCCTGGCGTGGCTGGCGCAAATCGGCATGTTCCTGGTGCTGGGCCTGCTGGTGACCCCGTCGGACCTGCTGCCAATCGCCGTTCCGGCGCTGCTGCTGTCGGCGTGGATGATCTTCTTCGCCCGTCCGCTCTCCGTATTTGCAGGCCTGCTGCCGTTTCGGGGTTTTAACCTGCGCGAGCGCGTCTTTATCAGCTGGGTCGGCCTGCGCGGCGCGGTGCCGATTATCCTTGCGGTGTTCCCGATGATGGCTGGTCTCGACAACGCGCGGCTGTTCTTCAACGTGGCGTTCTTCGTAGTGCTGATTTCCCTGCTGTTCCAGGGCACGTCGCTCGGGTGGGCGGCGAAAAAGGCCAAAGTGGTGGTGCCGCCCGTAGGCTGGCCGGTCTCCCGCGTTGGGCTGGATATTCACCCGGAAAACCCGTGGGAGCAGTTCGTCTATCAGCTGAGCGCCGATAAATGGTGCGTGGGGGCCTCGCTGCGCGATTTGCACATGCCGACTGAAACGCGCATTGCCGCCCTGTTCCGCGATAATGTCCTCCTGCACCCGACCGGCAGCACCCGCCTGCGCGAAGGGGATATTCTGTGCGTCATTGGCCGCGAGCGCGACCTGCCCGCGCTGGGCAAGCTGTTCAGCCAGTCGCCTCCCGTGGCGCTGGACCAGCGTTTCTTCGGCGATTTTATTCTGGAAGCCAGCGCCAAGTTTGCGGATGTGGCGCTCATTTATGGCCTGGATGAAGGTGCAGAAGACGGTGATAACCCGCAAACGCTGGGCGAAATTATTCAGCAGCGGCTTGGCGCTGCGCCGGTTGTGGGTGACCAGGTGGAGTTTGCCGGGATGATCTGGACGGTGGCAGAAAAAGAAGATAACGCGGTGCGGAAGGTCGGTTTGAGGCCGATGGAAGAGGACGAGGAGTAGTTTTTTTACCGAGTGGCGGCTTCGCGTCACCCGGTAAAGATATAAGTTACACCGTCACAACCGGCACTCTTGGTGCCAGGGCACACATCAGTTCATACCCTACCGTTCCCGCCGCGGCCGCCACGTCATCAATTTTGATTTCATTGCCCCACAGCTCGACCGGTGAACCGATGCCCGCCTGCGGGCATGGCGTCAGGTCAACGGCCAGCATATCCATTGAGACGGTCCCCACCGTGCCCGTGCGCACCCCATCCACCCAAACCGGCGTGCCGGTCGGCGCGATACGCGGATAGCCGTCGGCATAACCGCCCGCGACGATGCCAATCCGCTGCTCGCCCTTCGCCCGGAAGCGGCTGCCGTAGCCTACCGTGTCGCCCGCCTTCAGCGTCTGCACGCCGATGATCTCGCTGCGCAGGGTCATGACCGGCCTCAGGCCGCTGTTGGCGATATCCTGCCACTGGCCTGAGGGTGATGCACCGTACAGAACGATCCCCGGACGCACCCAGTTATAGTGGGCTTCAGGATGCCAAAGCGTCGCCGCCGAGTTCGACAGGGAGCGCGGACAATCGAGCCCTTCAGCCGCCTGCTCAATGCGGACCATAGCATCAGCAATGCCGTCCGGTTTTTCCGCATCGGCAAAGTGCGCCATCAGCGTCATTTCGCCGACGTTTTTCAGGCCACGCAGCTGCTGCCAGACCGTATGCACCCGCTCGGGCTGGAAGCCCAGGCGGTTCATGCCGCTGTTCACCTTGAGATAAATATCCAGCGGAGCGTGGAGCTTCGCATCCTGAATGGCTTTAATCTGCCAGTTGCTGTGAACGCTGGTGGTCAGGCGATACTTATCCAGCAGCGGCAGATCGTCCGCGTGGAAGAACCCCTCCAGCAGCAGAATAGGCCCTTTCCAGCCGCGCTCGCGCAGCAGGATGGCCTCTTCCAGATTGAGTAACGCAAAACCGTCGGTCGCGCCGAGCGCGCTCCATATACGGTCAATACCGTGGCCGTAGGCGTTTGCCTTGACGACTGACCAGACGCGCGAACCAGGTGCTGCCCGGCGAACAATTTGCAGGTTTTCCTTCAGGGCCTGCAGATCCAGCTGAGCCAGAACAGGACGGGACATGACAACTCCTTAATTATGCGCGCCGTGCAGGTGCTGAGGACGCGATGGCGTAAATCCTGATTGATAGCGCGCAGCACTTAAATCGTCAAACGGAATTGCCGGCGTGCGCCCGGAAATCAGGTCGCTCAGCAGCTGGCCCGAGCCGCAGGCCATCGTCCAGCCGAGCGTGCCGTGTCCGGTATTGGTCCACAGATTTTTGTATGGCGTGCGGCCCACAATCGGCGTGCCGTCCGGGGTCATCGGACGCAGGCCGGTCCAGAACGTCGCCTGTTCCACAAACCCGCCGCGCGGGAAGAGATCGCCCACCACCATCTCCAGCGTTTCACGACGCGGCTGCAGCAGCTCGGTGTTGAAGCCGACAATCTCCGCCATGCCGCCGACGCGAATACGGTTATCGAAGCGGGTAATGGCGATTTTGTAGGTTTCATCCAGGATGGTTGACACGGGCGCCCCGCTCTCCTCTTTCACCGGGATAGTCAATGAGTAGCCCTTGAGCGGGTAGACCGGAATATCGAGGATGCCTTTCAGCATGGCGGTGGAGTAGGAACCAAACGCCATCACGTAGGCATCCGCCTTTATCACCTCGTCGCCGCACTTCACGCCGTAAATTTTTTCGCCTTCCGACAGCAGCTTGTCGACGGAGGTATTAAAGCGGAATTTCACCCCAGCCTGCTCGCACATCTGTGCCAGACGCTGGGTAAAGAGCTGACAGTCGCCGGTTTCGTCATTCGGCAGACGCAGACCGCCGGTCAGCTTGTGGGCCACTTCGGCCAGCGCGGGTTCCACCTGCCCCAGTTGGCTGGCTTCCAGCAGCTGATACGGTACACCGGCATCTTCCAGCACGGCGATATCGCGGGTGGCGTTTTCATACTGTTGCTCGGTGCGGAACAGCTGCAGCGTGCCGCCCTGACGGCCTTCGTACTCAATCCCCGTCGACGCGCGCAGGGCTTTGAGGCAGTCACGGCTGTATTCCGCCAGACGCACCATGCGGCCTTTGTTTTCCATATAGTGCCGGGTGTCACAGTTGCGCAGCATCTGCCACATCCACTTCAGCTGGAACTGCGTGCCGTCAAGGCTGATGGCCAGCGGCGCGTGGCGCTGGAACATCCATTTGATTGCCTTCAGCGGCACGCCGGGCGCCGCCCACGGGGCCGCATAGCCAGGAGAGATTTGACCGGCATTTGCCGCACTGGTTTCAAGCGCCGGGCCGGATTCACGATCGATAACGGTAACCTCATGTCCCGCCTGACTTAAATACCAGGCGCTGGTTACGCCAACGACACCACTTCCCAGTATGACAACACGCATAGCCACTCCATTATGAGCAAAAGAACAATCATCTAATTACAGATTGATAACCTAGTTGAAAATATTATTCAACATACGACTTTTTTATGGTGACTTACCTCACACATCCCCCAGCATCAGGGGACAGGGGTAATTTGGGATCTCCTGCTGAGCTTTATTTTTAACCAGCATAAAATTCTGATGAGTGCGCTTTTTTTGCCGTATCAAAAACGGGAAATCGCAAAGAAAAAATTTCTGCGCCAGCACGCTTTTTAACACGTTGATCTATGCTTGAAAGGAGGCTCTCCAGACAGAGAGAGCACCCACAACGAGGGCGCGCTAATGGCTACTATTGATTCCCTGAACAAGGACAACACACGTCTGAGCGATGGACCCGACTGGACCTTCGAGCTGCTGGATGTCTACCTCGCCGAAATCGACCGGGTGGCAAAACTGTATCGCCTGGATACCTATCCCCATCAGATTGAGGTGATTACCTCCGAACAGATGATGGATGCATACTCCAGCGTCGGGATGCCGATCAACTATCCGCACTGGTCGTTTGGTAAAAAATTCATTGAAACGGAGCGGCTGTACAAGCACGGCCAGCAGGGGCTGGCGTATGAGATCGTCATTAACTCCAACCCGTGTATCGCCTATCTGATGGAAGAGAACACCATTACCATGCAGGCGCTGGTGATGGCGCACGCCTGCTACGGCCATAACTCTTTCTTTAAAAATAACTATCTGTTCCGCAGCTGGACGGACGCCAGCTCCATCGTCGATTACCTGATCTTCGCGCGTAAATACATTACCGACTGTGAAGAGCGCTACGGCGTGGACGAGGTAGAGAAGCTGCTCGACTCCTGCCACACGCTGATGAACTACGGCGTGGACCGCTATAAACGCCCGCAGAAAATCTCACTGCAGGAGGAGAAAGCCCGGCAGAAAAGCCGCGAGGAGTATCTGCAGAGCCAGGTAAACATGCTGTGGCGCACCCTGCCGAAGCGTGAGGAGGAAAAAACGATTGCCGAAGCGCGTCGTTACCCGTCCGAGCCGCAGGAAAACTTGCTCTATTTTATGGAGAAGAACGCCCCGCTGCTGGAGCCGTGGCAGCGCGAGATTTTGCGTATCGTGCGTAAGGTGAGCCAGTATTTCTATCCGCAGAAACAGACCCAGGTGATGAACGAAGGCTGGGCAACATTCTGGCACTACACCATTCTCAACCATCTGTATGACGAGGGGAAAGTCACCGAGCGGTTCATGATGGAATTCCTCCACAGCCATACTAACGTGGTGTTCCAGCCGCCCTACAACAGCCCGTGGTACAGCGGGATTAACCCGTATGCGCTGGGCTTTGCGATGTTCCAGGATATTAAGCGCATCTGCCAGTCGCCAACGGAAGAGGACAAGTACTGGTTCCCGGATATCGCCGGTTCTGACTGGCTGGAAACGCTGCATTTTGCGATGCGCGACTTTAAGGATGAGAGCTTTATCAGCCAGTTCATGTCGCCGAAGATCATGCGCGATTTCCGCTTCTTCACCGTGCTGGACGATGACCGCAACAACTATCTGGAGATCTCCGCGATCCACAACGAGGAAGGGTACCGGGAGATCCGCTCGCGCCTCTCCTCCCAGTACAACCTGAGCAACCTTGAACCCAATATTCAGGTGTGGAACGTGGACCTGCGCGGCGACCGCTCCCTGACGCTGCGCTATATTCCGCACAACCGCGCGCCGCTGGATAAAGGACGTAAAGAGGTGCTGAAGCACGTGCACCGCCTGTGGGGCTTTGACGTGCAGCTGGAGCAGCAAAATGAGGACGGCAGCGTGGAGCTGCTGGATCGGTGCCCGGCGCGGTTGAATACGCTGTAGCGCCACCGGGCGAAAAAAAACCTCTCGATTGAGAGGTTTTTTATTTTAGCGACTCTGAATCGCCAAATCGCCCGGCAGCGTTTTCTGCATACGGTGCCAGATTTCACCGGAGTCGTGGCCGTAGCGGCGTACGGTTTCATAAACCTGATCGTGCAGGCCTTCGGTGCAGAGCTTGCTCAGCTTATGGTAGAAGCCCAGCGCCAGACTGCGGGCTTCAGGGTTAGCGAAGTAGTGACGACCAATGCGGGTATAGAGCCCTTTCATACCGTTGAGGATCAGGCCGTAAACCGGGTTGCCGGAGGCAAACGCCAGGCCGCGAAACACGTTGTAATCGAGGGTGGCAAAGGCGTCGGCGTGATCTTCAACTTCATTCGCGCTGGCCAGCACCGCAAGCGCATCTTCAGGATGCTGACGGAAAGCGGTACGAATAAAAATAGTCGCGATGTTGGTGCGCACGGAGAGCAGATTATCAATCAGCTGCGGCACGCTTTCGTGGTCGAGGCGCGCCAGCGTTTCAAGAATGTTCAGCCCCGAGGTTTCCCAGAAGTTGTTTACCTTTGTTGGCTTGCCGTGCTGGATCGTCAACCATCCATCACGCGCCAGTCGCTGAAGCACTTCACGCAGCGTGGTGCGAGTGACGCCAATCAGTTCAGAGAGTTCGCGTTCAGCCGGAAGAATGGACCCCGCAGGGAAACGATTATTCCAGATGCTTTCAATGATGTACTCTTCCGCGAAACCCGCCGGGCTCTGCGCCTTAATGACCATAGTGAGATTTCCATTACACAGCTTTTTGCAAATTGGACTCATCATACCAGAGGCGTGCAACGGCAGGTAGCGCGGCAAAGTGAGAAAAGAGGGATCGCCGTTTCATTTTTGTGAAATTTACAATGCGGTCTTATCCGCCTCCGGGCCGCGATTTTTGCGTATACTGATGTTTTGTATTACTTAACGGGAAGGACGTCTGTTGTGGAAATTTCTTTTGGGCGCGCGCTGTGGCGCAATTTTTTAGGTCATTCTCCTGACTGGTACAAACTGATACTGCTGGTTTTCCTGGTCGTTAATCCCATCATTTTTAGCGTGGATCCGTTTATCGCAGGGTGGCTGCTGGTGGCGGAATTTATCTTCACCCTGGCCATGGCGCTGAAGTGTTATCCCCTGCTGCCCGGCGGTTTGCTGGCGTTTGAAGCCGTTGTCATCGGCATGACGTCCGCAGAGCATGTAAAAGCAGAGCTGGCCTCCAATCTGGAAGTGCTCCTGCTACTCATTTTTATGGTGGCCGGTATCTACTTTATGAAACAGCTGCTGCTGTTTATCTTTACCCGCCTGCTGCTGAGCATTACGTCAAAAACGATCCTCTCGCTGGCGTTTTGCCTTGCCGCCGCCTTTCTGTCGGCCTTCCTGGATGCGCTCACCGTTGTCGCGGTGGTGATCAGCGTCGCCGTCGGATTTTACGGCATTTATCACCGCGTGGCCTCCTCTCGCCCAAGTGAGGATTTACAGGACGATAGCCACGTCGAGGCGCATAACCGCGACGTGCTGGAACAGTTCCGCGCGTTTCTGCGCAGCCTGATGATGCACGCAGGGGTCGGTACGGCGTTGGGCGGCGTGATGACCATGGTGGGCGAGCCGCAAAACCTGATCATCGCGAAAGCGGCTGAATGGCATTTTGGCGAGTTTTTCCTGCGCATGGCCCCCGTCAGCGTGCCTGTGCTGGTCTGCGGGTTAGCGACCTGCATTCTGGTCGAAAAATTCAGGCTGTTCGGCTACGGCGCACAGCTGCCTGAACCGGTCCGCAAAGAACTGCATAAATTTGACGAGCAGAGCCGCAAACAGCGTACGCGCCAGGAGACGCTGCGTCTGATTGCGCAGGGGATCATTGGCATCTGGCTTATCGCCGCGCTGGCGTTGCATCTTGCCGAAGTCGGGTTGATTGGCCTCTCCGTCATTATTCTTGCCACCACCTTTAGCGGGGTAACGGACGAACATGCTATTGGTAAAGCCTTTACCGAAGCCCTGCCGTTTACCGCGCTGCTGGCGGTCTTTTTTGCGGTCGTGGCGGTGATTATTGACCAACACCTTTTCGCACCGATTATCGCGTTTGTGCTTCAGGCCTCGCCGGACTCGCAGCTTACGCTGTTCTATCTCTTTAACGGTCTGTTGTCCTCTATTTCCGATAACGTCTTTGTCGGGACGGTGTATATCAATGAGGCCAAAGCGGCGATGGAGCAAGGGATCGTCAGCACCGGGCAGTTCGACCTGCTGGCGGTAGCCATCAACACCGGAACAAACCTGCCCTCCGTTGCAACACCTAACGGCCAGGCGGCATTTCTCTTCCTGCTGACCTCAGCGCTGGCACCGCTCATACGACTTTCTTATGGAAGAATGGTCTGGATGGCGCTGCCGTACACGCTGGTGCTCACCGTTGTTGGTTTGCTGTGCATCAAAATTACTCTCGTTCCCTGTACGCAATGGCTGCTTCAAGCGGGTATACTTGCGGCGCATTAAAATTCGTTTACACTGCGCTTTCTAAGCATGTTCCAGGGAAATGATTATGTTGAGATTTTTAAACCAGTGCTCCCGCGGTCGCGGAGCGTGGTTGTTGATGGCCCTGACCGCCTTTGCGCTGGAAATGGTTGCGCTGTGGTTCCAGCACGTGATGGGACTCAAGCCCTGCGTGCTGTGCATCTACGAGCGCTGCGCGCTGTTCGGCATTATGGGTGCAGGCCTGGTGGGCGCAATTGCCCCAAAAACGCCGTTGCGCTACGTCGGTATTGCCATCTGGCTGTACAGCGCCTGGAAAGGGATTGAGCTTTCCTGGCAGCACACCATGATGCAGCTGCATCCGTCACCGTTTATGACCTGTGATTTCGCCGCCCGCTTCCCGAGCTGGCTGCCGCTGGATAAGTGGCTTCCGCAGGTGTTTGTCGCATCCGGTGACTGCTCCGTACGTCAGTGGGAATTCCTGACGCTGGAGATGCCGCAGTGGCTGGTGGGCATTTTTGTGGCCTACTTCGTCGTGGCGCTGCTGGTGCTGATCGCTCAGCCGTTCAAACCGAAGAAACGCGATTTGTTTGGAAGGTAAAAGCAAAAACCCGCCACGGCGGGTTTTTTATTATCACCGATTAGGGTGATTCATGATGTGATCTTCCCAGTCCCGTACCTCGGACTCCTTCACCGCAATGTGGCGTACCGAGATACGCTCGCCGTGCATCGCCGCTTTTGAACCGGTCAGCAGAGGATGCCAGGCCGGTAGATCTTTCCCTTCCGCCAGCAGGCGATACGCGCAGGTGTGCGGCAGCCACTCAAAAGTCGGCAGATTTTCACGGGTGAGCTTGATGCAGTCCGGCTCGAACTCAAAGCGGCGTTCGTAGTTGCGGCACTGGCAGGTTTTAATGTTCAGCTGCCTGCAGGCGACGTTGGTGAAATAGATCTCATCGGAGTCTTCATCCATCAGCTTGTGCAGGCAGCACTGCCCGCAGCCGTCGCACAACGATTCCCACTCCGCGTCGGTCATTTGGTCAAGAGTTTTGCTTTGCCAGAAAGGAATGTCGTTCATCAGGATGTCCACACGTCAAAAGAAAGCGCACCTTATAACGAGTCTGGCACGTGGTTGCAAGTTTTGCCGCCCTTTGCAGGCGGCAAGATGCGGTTACAGCACGCGGGTTTTTAGCGACAGACCGTTAAAACCGACCTCAAGCTCATCGCCGCTGGCGAGCGGGCCCACGCCTTCCGGCGTGCCGGTGAGGATCACATCGCCCGGCTTCAGGGTGAAGAAACGGCTCATGTAGGCGATCAGCGGCACGATCTTGTGGATCATATCTGCCGTGGTGCCCTGCTGGCGGATCTCGCCGTTAACCTTCAGGCTGAGCGGAGTGTCCTGCGGATCGTTGGTAAATTCATTCACCGGAACAAACCCTGAAATCGGACATGCGTTATCAAAGCCTTTGGCTTTTTCCCACGGCTGCCCTGCCTTCTTCATTTTGCCCTGCACGTCGCGCAGGGTCAGATCCAGCGCCACGCCGTAGCCGGCAATCGCTTTCTCGACATGCTCTTCGGAAGCCTGGCGCAGCGTGGCGCCGATCAGCACGGCAAGCTCTACTTCGTGATGTACCGACCCCAGCCCCTGCGGCAGCGCCAGCGGCTGGCGGATGTCGCAGAGCGCCGTCTCGGGCTTAATAAACAGGACCGGCTCTTCTGGGGTTGCGCTGCCCATCTCCTGAATATGCTTCGCATAGTTGCTGCCCACGCAGACCACTTTGCTGACGGGATAATCCAGTAATGCACCTTGCCAGTTATGATGTTGATACATGCTCGACCCCTAATCGGTTGATGTGTTATGCCCGAAAACAGCTGAGGCTATTTTTTCCCGGACGCCTCGAGGTGCTGTTTTAATAAATTCTCAGGCGGCGGTGGAAGCTGTAAATAATAGCCCTGCTCGGCTAATGCCGTTTTCACTTTTTCCAGATCGGCATTCACCAGTTTCTTACGGCCGTCCAGCGGCAGCAGCATCGCCAGCTGTGGTCGGCCAAAGTTCTTCATTAATTCTTCCGGCACGCGTGAAAAATCGTCTTTCTTTTCGACATAAAGATAGGTCTGGTCACGGCTTGTACTTCTGTAGATCACACAAAACATGTTTTTACTCTGAATTAATCGGTGGTTGCTTGCCTCAATATACTCCTGACTATAACATGCCTGATACTCTTCGGAATATCGCAGCGAATGGTTGCGGTTAATAGCAAATTGAGTAAGGCCAGGATGTCAAACACGCCCATCGAGCTTAAAGGCAGTAGCTTCACCTTATCAGTGGTTCATTTGCATGATGCAAAACCCGAGGTTATTCGTCAGGCGTTAGAAGACAAAATCGCCCAGGCTCCCGCCTTTCTGAAGCACGCCCCCGTCGTCATCAACGTCAGCGGTCTTGAGGCGCCGGTTAACTGGACACGTCTCCAGCAGGCGGTCTCCTCTACCGGGCTGCGTATTGTCGGCATCAGCGGCTGCAAAGATCCCGAGCTGAAAGCGGAAATCGACCGTGCGGGGCTGCCTCTTCTTAATGAAGGCAAAGAAAAAACCCCGCGTGCAGCACCCGCTGCCGTACAAACGCCCCCTCCTGCGGCGCAAAACGTTACCGCTCTCACAAAAACGCGAATGATTGATGTGCCGGTTCGTTCCGGTCAGCGCATTTATGCGCCAAACTGTGATCTAATTGTTACAAGCCACGTCAGCGCTGGCGCAGAGCTTATTGCAGATGGCAATATTCACGTTTACGGTATGATGCGTGGACGTGCGCTCGCGGGCGCAAGTGGCGATCGGGACGCGCAAATATTTTGTACTCACCTGACGGCGGAACTGGTGTCCATCGCAGGTGAATATTGGCTGAGCGACAAGATCCCAGCCGAATTTTATGGCAAAGCGGCTCGCCTGCTTCTGGCAGACGACGCGTTGACCGTTCAACCGTTGAATTAATCCCTTTTTAACAAGGAATTTCTATGGCACGCATTATTGTTGTTACTTCGGGTAAAGGAGGCGTTGGCAAGACCACCTCCAGCGCGGCCATCGCTACTGGTTTGGCCCAGAAGGGAAAGAAAACCGTCGTTATCGACTTCGATATCGGTCTGCGTAACCTCGACCTCATCATGGGATGTGAGCGTCGCGTCGTATATGACTTCGTGAACGTCATTCAGGGCGATGCCACGCTGAACCAGGCGCTGATTAAAGACAAGCGCACCGAGAACCTCTTCATTCTTCCGGCTTCTCAGACGCGTGATAAAGATGCCCTGACCCGTGAAGGCGTGGAAAAGGTGCTCGACGAGCTGAAAAAAATGGAGTTCGACTTCATCGTCTGTGACTCCCCTGCCGGCATTGAAACCGGTGCCCTGATGGCGCTCTACTTTGCTGATGAAGCGATCATCACCACCAACCCGGAAGTCTCCTCCGTGCGTGACTCCGACCGTATTCTCGGTATTCTGGCCTCCAAATCCCGCCGTGCGGAAAATGGCCAGGATCCGATCAAAGAGCACCTGCTGCTGACCCGCTATAACCCGGGTCGCGTAAACAAAGGTGACATGCTGAGCATGGAAGACGTGCTGGAGATCCTGCGCATTAAACTGGTTGGCGTTATCCCGGAAGACCAGTCCGTGTTACGCGCCTCTAACCAGGGCGAGCCCGTGATCCTTGATACAACGGCAGATGCAGGTAAAGCTTACGCCGATACCGTTGACCGTCTGCTGGGAGAAGAACGTCCTTTCCGCTTCATTGAAGAAGAGAAGAAAGGTTTCCTCAAACGCCTGTTCGGAGGATAAGTTATGGCATTACTGGACTTTTTTCTCTCGCGGAAAAAAAGCACCGCCAACATCGCAAAAGAACGCCTGCAAATTATCGTTGCGGAGCGTCGTCGTAGCGACGCCGAGCCTCACTACCTGCCGCAGCTGCGCAAGGACATCCTGGAAGTGATCTGTAAGTATGTGCAGATTGACCCGGAGATGGTCACCGTACAGCTGGAGCAAAAAGACGGGGATATTTCGATTCTGGAGCTGAACGTAACGCTTCCGGAAGCGGAAGAGTCGCGTCCGTAGGTTCCTGGTGTCGTAGCCCCGGTAAGCGCAGCGCCACCGGGGAGAATATGCCGGGTATATCGCCCGGCATATTTTTATCGCGGATAACCTTCCAGCAAGGTATTCAGGCGATCGGCCATCAATACCCCGCGCCAGCCAGCCATCAGTTCCGGCACGCCATTCTGCGGTTTCAGCTTCCAGTGCCAGTTCAGCAGCTGGTTAATTTGTCTGCGTGACGCCAGCAGTTCAGCGCTCAGCTTGCTTTCCGTTGCGACATCCTGCACCAGCGCTTTGATATCCTTAAATGCTTTACGATAGCCCGGCATATCCATGAGATTCAGCAGCGTCTCAGGCAGTGCATCCTCCGGCAGCGCCTGCGCTTTGGCGACCAGCGCCAGCAGGGTTTTACCATGGAAACGGATCTCGCTGCCGGAAAGGCCAATGCTGTCCAGCTCGCCCAGGCTGCCCGGCATATAGCGCGCGACCGCCCAGAGATGCTCTTCACGCACCACAAAATTCACGGCCAGATCGCGCTCGCGCGCTTTACGCAAACGCCAGTCCGCTAACAGCTGCAGGCAGGCCAGCTGACGCGTGCGAAGCTGCCAGGCGTTGGTGATATCACGCCAGGCCTCTTTCGGGTCAACCACTTCCTGGCGACGCTGCTGCGTCATACGGCACTCGTCCAGCGCGGCAGAGAGCCAGCCGGAGGCTTCCGCCTCTTTCATCAGCTGTCCGGCAATCGGCAGCAGGTAAAACACGTCTGCCGCCGCATATTCCAGCTGACGCTCGGTAAGCGGACGCGCCAGCCAGTCGGTACGGGATTCACTTTTATCCAGCGTCAGGCCCGTGTACTCCTCCACCATGGAGGCAAAGCCCCACGATAGCGGACGACCGCTGAACGCCGCGAGGATCTGCGTATCAATCAGCGGCTGAGGCATGATGCCAAAGGTGTTAAGAAAGACTTCCAGATCTTCACTGCCCGCGTGCAGATATTTCGTTACCGCAGTATCCAGCAGCAGGTCACGCATCGGCGCCCAGTCGGTAATGCCGAGCGGGTCGATCAGCGAGACGTGCTTACCGTCGTACATCTGTATCAAACCCAGCTGTGGATAATAGGTGCGAGTACGGACAAACTCGGTATCCAGAGCGATGGCAGGAAAGTCGCGCGTCACTTCGCACAGCGAAGCCAGCTCGTCGTTGGTCGTGATCATCTGGTAATTCAAATCGGATTCTCTTTTGTTTGCGCCCATAAAAAACGCCGGCTTAACCGGCGTCTGGGCGATTAACGTGAAGCTCAGGCCTTATTGTCTACTTTGGCACGGGCTTCGTCACGTAATTCTCGTCGTAATATCTTCCCGACGTTGGATTTCGGCAGCTCATCGCGGAATTCCACCAGCTTCGGCACCTTATAGCCCGTCAGCTGACGGCGACAAAACGTTATCAGCGCTTCCTCGGTAAGAGAAGGATCTTTCTTGACCACAAATATCTTCACCGCTTCACCGCTGCTGCCGGAAGGAACGCCCACCGCCGCCACTTCCAGCACGCCGCTGTGCTGCATCACCACGTCTTCGATTTCGTTCGGATAGACGTTGAAGCCGGAGACCAGGATCATATCTTTTTTGCGATCGACGATGCGCAGGAAGCCTTCGTCATCCATCACCGCAATATCGCCGGTGTGAAGCCAGCCGTCTTTAATGATTTCGTCGGTCGCATCAGGACGCTGCCAGTAACCCAGCATCACCTGCGGCCCTCTGACGCACAGCTCGCCCGGCTCGCCGTGAGGCACTTCGTTATCCTCATCATCCACCAGCTTTGCTTCCGTCGACGGGACCGGCAGGCCGATACTGCCGCTGTGGTAGTCGATATCGTGCGGGTTGACGCTCACCAGCGGGGCACACTCCGTCAGGCCGTAGCCTTCCAGCAGATATTGCCCGGTTAGCTTTACCCAGCGCTCGGCCACCGCCTGCTGAACCGGCATGCCGCCGCCCGCGGAGAGATGCAGCGTGGAGAAATCAAGCTGCTGGAACTCTTTGTTGTTGAGCAGCGCGTTAAACAGGGTGTTCACCCCGGTCATGGCGGTAAACGGGTATTTTGCCAGCTCTTTCACCAGACCCGGGATATCGCGCGGGTTGGTGATCAATACGTTTTGCCCGCCCAGCTCGATAAACAACAGGCAGTTCATGGTCAGCGCGAAGATGTGATACAGCGGCAGCGCGGTAATTACCAGCTCTTTACCCGGATGCAGCAGCGGCCCGTAGGTGGCATTAACCTGCTCAAGGTTCGCCAGCATGTTGCGGTGGGTCAGCATCGCCCCTTTGGCCACGCCGGTGGTGCCGCCTGTGTATTGCAGGAAGGCCAGGTCTTCGGAGACGACTTCAGGCTTGACGTACTGCATGCGATAGCCCGCATGCAGCGCGCGGCGGAAAGAGATAGCATCCGGCAGATGGTATTTTGGTACCAGACGTTTGACGTATTTAACGACAAAGTTGACCAGCGTCCCTTTGGCGGTGGAAAGCTGATCGCCCATGCGCGTCAGGATGACGTGCTTCACCTGGGTTTTGTCGACCACTTTTTCCAGGGTATGGGCAAAGTTAGAAACAATGACAATCGCCACCGCCCCGCTGTCGTTCAGCTGATGTTCAAGCTCGCGCGGCGTGTAAAGCGGGTTAACGTTGACCACAATCATCCCGGCACGCAGGATGCCAAACAGCGCCACCGGGTATTGCAGCAGGTTCGGCATCATCAGCGCGACGCGATCCCCTTTTTGCAGCCCAAGTCCTTCCTGCAGATAAGCCGCAAACGCCCGGCTACGCTCCTCAAGCTTACGGAACGTCATCACCTCGCCCATATTCACAAACGCGGGCTGGTCTGCGTAACGTCTTACCGAGTGCTCAAATAATTCCACCAGGGATTGATAACGGTCAGGATTGATCTCCGCAGGCACATCTGCGGGATAACGGTTAAGCCAAACCTTTTGCAATGCATCACCTCTGAAATGAGTGTTCGTCGTCATCACAGCCCCGATAATAAACAGTTTGTTAACATTATATTAACTCAGCGTACCAGTTTATTAATTGTTCAGATTGCAGGTTGCGAAGCGCGTCACTCTTTTTTTTCGTTTTATCCGTAAAAAAACAGAGACAGCGGCTGAGCCGCTGTCTCTTTCTTAACAATAACAGTAAGTTACTCAGTTACGATCGTTTGCACCTGTGCAGGGCCTGGGTTATACCAGCCCCATCCCGGATAACCGTAACGGTAAGGATGTGGGCCCCACATCCACGGGTCGATTGGCTGAGGCGGCATCACCACCTGCTGGGCGATACGCCAGCGCTTATAGCCGTTCACCTGCATGGTCATAAATTTGTACGGCGTGTTGCCGATTTTGCCCTGCACCGAACCGGTAATCGGCCCGACAACGGTTACCAGCTGTCCGCGAAAATCGACCGGGTCGAGGAAACCACTAACGTCGGCATAGATACGCCCGCGAGAGGCTTCACCGAGTACGGGACGCGCGCCGCTGTCGAGCGGTACCGTGGCAATTTCCAGACGGGTTTTCCCCTGCTGGTTCTGCACGTCGATCACTTTCCCACCGAAGCGGGCTTCCTGGCCGACGTAAAGCTCGGGCGCATTCATTACCCGAACCAGATCCTGCTGTGGCGTCGGGCTGCTGCCCTTGATCGCATCAGGTACGGTTACGCAACCGCTCAGTGCTATGGCAACCGCGCCTGCCATAAAAAGGCGTACTACTTTAGTCTGAACCGCCATGATGCGACTCCTTTTTCTCAGTTCCTGTTACTGAGATTCATTCGCGGCCCGGAAGTTTCTTCCACGCGACGGTGTTTCGCAAATAAACCGGCTCCGCATGTTCAACGGCAACGGTTTTTCCTGCTGCAAGCAGTTGACGGGCAATCGGGAGCATATCTTCCGCCGCAGGCAGGAGCATGTTGCCGTCCACCAGCGTCACGCCGGTGCCGCTCGCCATCTCTGGCCACGCCGGCCAGCCCGTGCCGACCGTCGCCCACTCGCCGGACAGCTGCTTCAGGCGTTCAGTAACGGCTTCAGGCTTAAGCACTGCTTCCGTCTCTTCGCCGTGCCACACGCCGTTTTCATCGCGGGTATATTCCGCCCAGTAAACTTCACCCATGCGAGCGTCAATAGCGGCGAGCACGCGGGTCGCGCCCGTCATGCGCCAGGCTCCCTCCGCCATCGTCGCAAGCGTAGAGACGCCGATCATCGGCAGGTCAGCGCCCAGCGCCAGCCCCTGCGCGATGCCAATCCCAATGCGCACGCCCGTAAAGCTGCCGGGGCCGCGGCCAAAGGCCAGCGCGTCGAGGTCGGTTAAGGTGGTGTTGCCCTGGGTTAAAATGGCTTTTACCAGGGGCAGAATACGCTGGGTGTGTTCCCGTGGGCACTCTTCGAAATGAGCAGAAACAGCACCGTCGTTTAACAGAGCAACAGAGCAAGCCTCTGTCGCGGTATCAATAGCCAGAATTCGCATCAGTCGTCGCGCTCTCGCAAGGGTCAGTCACAAAATGGCGCGCATCTTAGCACACTCCGGAGCGAATTACTCCGCCGTTGGGTTTGCCAGGAAACGCACCGCGCGTTTAATGTCCCGCGTACGCGGGGCGGGCGGCAGGCTGGCGAGGAACGTTGCGCCGTAAGGACGCATCACCAGGCGGTTATCGCAGATCACCAGCACGCCGCGGTCGGTGACGTCACGGATCAGTCGCCCTACCCCCTGCTTAAGCGTGATGACCGCGTCCGGTAGTTGAACGTCGTCGAACGGATCGCCGCCGCGCAGGCGGCAGTCTTCCATCCGCGCCTTGAGCAGCGGATCGTCCGGCGACGTGAACGGCAGCTTATCGATGATCACCAGCGAGAGCGTGTCGCCGCGCACGTCCACCCCTTCCCAGAAGCTGCTGGTTGCCACCAGCAGGGCATTACCGGCGCTGACGAACTGCTGGAGCAGCTGGCCTTTACTGGTTTCCCCCTGCAGCAGCACCGGGAGGGTCATGGTGGCGCGAAACTGCTCGGCGAGATCGCGCATCATGGCGTGTGAGGTGCAGAGCATAAAGCAGCGCCCGTTGTTGGCCTCAATCATCGGCTTGAGCATCGCTGCGAGATGCCGCGCCGCCCCCGGCTGGTTCGGCAGCGGGAGATTGCGTGGCACGCAGAGCAGCGCCTGCTTTTCGTAATCAAACGGGCTGGGCAGCAGCAGTGATTCCGCCTGCTCAATACCGAGGCGCTCGGTGAAGTGGTGCAGATCGTCATTTACAGACAGGGTTGCGGAAGTGAAGATCCAGCTTCCCGGCTTCTGCGCCATCACCTCTTTGAATTTATCGGCCACCGTCAGCGGCGTGAGCGCGAGGGTAAAGTGGCGCGAGGTGCATTCATACCAGTAGCTGTATCCCGGCTGGTTGATCTCTTTTAGCCGTTTGAGCCGCCCGCGATAGAGCGTGGCGCGCTCGAAGGCGGCGTCAAGCAGCGCGGAGCGTCCGAGGGACAGCTTCGCCACGTCGTAGCAGAGCTCAAGTGCATCATCGAGCAGCAGCAGCGCGCGCTGGATATTTTTGTCCGCCAGCAGTTCGCGCAGGTTGCCGCGATAGCCCGGCTCGCCAAGCTGTAAGCGGAAATCCTGCGCGCTTTGCGCCAGACGGTCGGCACACTTCTGCAGCTGCTGGGTATCTTTGAGTTCGGTCCGGTAGGCAATGGTAAAATCTTTCGCCAGATCCTGTAGCTGGCGGCTGGAGAGCGACTGGCCGAAATACTGGCTGGCGATATCCGGCAACTGATGGGCTTCATCGAAGATCATCACGTCCGCCTCCGGGATCAGCTCGCCGAAACCGCTGTCCTTAACCACCATGTCCGCGAGGAACAGGTGGTGGTTCACCACCACCACGTCTGCGTCCATCGCGGTTTTGCGCGCTTTCACCACAAAACAGTCTTTATACAGCGGGCAGTCGCTACCGAGGCAGTTGTCGTTGGTGCTGGTCACCAGCGGCCAGGCCGGGGAGTCTTCCGGCACGCTTGCGCAGGTGCTGATATCGCCCTCTTCGGTCTGGTTCGCCCAGGCGCGCAGGATAATGACGTCGCTCAGGGTTTGTACCGGCAGATCGCCGCCCGCCAGCGCCTGCTGTTCAAGACGTTCCAGGCAGAGATAGTTGGAGCGCCCCTTCAGCAGGGCCAGACGGCCTTTATATTTCAGCGCCTTTGCCACCGTGGGCAAGTCGCGGCTGTAGAGCTGATCCTGCAGCGCTTTCGATCCGGTGGAAATTATCACCTTCTTTTTCGCCCGCAGCGCCGGCGCAAGGTAAGCATAGGTCTTACCCGTGCCGGTTCCGGCTTCAACCACCAGCGGCTGGGCCTTATCAATGGCGCGGGCAACGGCGTGCGCCATCTGTCGCTGAGGCTCACGGGGCTTGAAGCCGGGGATCGCCTGCGCTAATTGACCTTCAGGGGAAAAATCGTCTGCCACGTTGCTCTCTCACTGTATTTTTGCACAGGGATTATGTCAGCCCATCTTCTCCTGTGCCACCCCAAATAGTGACGACGGCAGAACAATATGGCAGTCTTGCCGCCTGACGACGAAAAATAACGAGGAAACGTTTATGACAATTGTGCGCATTGATGCCGAAGCCCGCTGGTCTGATGTGGTGATCCATAACCAGACGCTGTATTACACCGGTGTACCGTCAAATCTGGACGCGGATGCGTTCGAACAGACGGCGAATACCCTGGCGCAGATTGATGCCGTGCTGGAAAAACAGGGCAGCGATAAATCCCGCATTCTGGATGCGACCATTTTCCTGGCAAATAAAGACGATTTCGCGGCGATGAATAAAGCCTGGGATGCGTGGGTGGTGGCGGGTCACGCGCCTGTACGCTGCACCGTACAGGCCACGCTGATGAAACCGGAATACAAGGTTGAGATCAAGATTATCGCGGCGGTTTAAGCCCGATTACTCTTCATCTTCATCCTCAAAACGCGCCACGATTCGCTCGCCGGTATGGGTGGCGCGCAGCTCCTCCGCCACCTGGGAAATCGCCTGTCCGCTGCTCATCCCCTGGGACATCAGTTCCTGAATTCGCTCAACCGCTTTCTGCTGCTGTTCATGGCTCAGAGAAGGTAAACCTGCAAACATCGTCAACTCCTGCTAAATTATTCGCGCTAATTATTTCACGCTGCCCGGTAGTATGCCATACATGAACATGCGCTTCCCCACTGTTGTTACCTTACCCTGGCGCGCTGACGCCGCTGAGTTCTGGTTTGCCCGTCTGAGCCATCTTCCTTTTGCTATGCTGCTGCACTCCGGCCATGCGGATCACCCGTACAGCCGCTTCGATATTCTGGTGGCCGATCCCCTGAAAACGCTGACGACCGACGATCTGTCGACGACGGACGATCCGCTGATGCAGCTTCAGCAGGAAATCAACGCGCTGGGCTTATCCGCTACCCCTAACCTGGACCTGCCCTTCCAGGGCGGCGCGCTGGGCCTGTTTGGCTACGATTTGGGTCGCCGCTTCGAAATGCTGCCCGAGCATGCGCAGGCGGATATTGCCCTGCCGGACATGGCCGTGGGGCTGTATGACTGGGCGTTGATTGTGGACCACCAGAAAAAAAGGGTCTCCCTGCTGAGCCATGATGACGTGCAGGCGCGTCTGGCCTGGCTTGAGGCACAGAAGCCTGCTCCAGCTGAAGCGTTCACCCTGACCTCCGGCTGGCGCTCGAACATGACCGCGCCGGAATACGCGGAAAAATTCTCCCGCGTGCAGGCCTATCTGCAAAGCGGCGACTGCTATCAGGTTAACCTTGCCCAGCGTTTCCAGGCAGCATACCAGGGGGACGAGTGGCAGGCGTTTACCCGTCTCAATGCCAGCAACAGGGCTCCGTTCAGCGCGTTTGTACGTCTGGAACAGGGGGCCATCCTCAGCCTGTCGCCGGAGCGTTTTATCCATCTGGCGGAAGGGACGATTCAAACCCGCCCGATTAAAGGCACGCTGCCGCGCCTTGCCGATCCGGACGCCGATCGCCAGCAGGCGGAGAAACTCGCCGGGTCACCGAAGGATCGCGCCGAAAACCTGATGATTGTCGACCTGATGCGTAACGATATTGGCCGGGTCGCCGAACCAGGCAGCGTGCGCGTGCCGGAGCTGTTCGTCGTCGAGCCTTTCCCGGCAGTGCATCATCTGGTCAGTACCATCACCGCGCGTCTGCCCGCCTCCCGCACCGCCTGCGATCTGCTCCGGGCCGCGTTCCCGGGCGGCTCCATCACCGGTGCGCCAAAAATTCGCGCCATGGAAATCATCGACGAACTGGAACCGCACCGCCGCAACGCCTGGTGCGGCAGCATCGGCTATATCAGCCTGTGCGGCACCATGGATACCAGCATTACCATTCGCACGCTGACGGCCTGCGACGGCAATCTGTACTGTTCTGCGGGCGGCGGCATTGTGGCGGACAGCCAGGTCGAGGCGGAATATCAGGAAACCTTTGATAAGGTGAACCGCATCCTGAAGCAACTGGAGAACTAACGGTGGAGAAAGAGAACCTGACGCTGGATGATTTTCTGTCGCGCTTTCAGCTGCTACGGCCGCAGGTCAACCGCGCCACGCTGAATCAGCGTCAGGCGGCGGTGCTGATCCCGGTGGTGCGCCGGGAACAGCCGGGCCTGCTGCTTACGCAGCGTTCGCCGCATATGCGCAAACACGCCGGTCAGGTGGCCTTCCCGGGAGGCGCAGTGGACAGCACCGATGCGTCGCTGATTGCCGCCGCGCTGCGGGAAGCGCAGGAGGAGGTGGCGATCCCGCCTGACGCGGTGGAAGTCATCGGCGTGCTGCCGCCCGTCGACAGCGTGACCGGCTTTCAGGTCACGCCGGTCGTCGGCATTATCCCCCCCAATCTTCAGTATCACGCCAGCGTCGACGAAGTCTCTGCGGTGTTTGAGATGCCGCTTGAAGAGGCGCTCCGGCTAAGCCGCTATCATCCGCTGGATATCCATCGCCGGGGGCATGACCATCGGGTCTGGTTGTCCTGGTATCAGCATTATTTTGTCTGGGGCATGACGGCGGGCATCATTCGTGAACTGGCGCTACAAATCGGCCTGAAGCCTTGACTATACTTTACATTCCAGCCTTTTTTGCAGGTTTGCGATCCGCGTCGCGCTATTAGCAAAACCCATCGCTAACCATTAGTTTAATTCATGTGAATAGTTAAGCCGAGGTTGGTGTTCCCTCTTACACTATGCGCAGTTATAACATCGTTACTGGAACCCCGGTAACCCTGTCAGGAGTGTGAAAGTGATTAGTATATTCGACATGTTCAAAGTGGGGATTGGTCCTTCTTCTTCCCACACTGTAGGGCCGATGAAGGCCGGTAAACAGTTCGTCGATGATCTGGTCGAAAAAGGATTACTGGAAAGCGTTACCCGTGTCGCCGTAGACGTTTACGGTTCACTGTCATTAACGGGTAAAGGCCACCACACCGATATCGCCATTATTATGGGTCTGGCGGGCAATATGCCGGACACTGTTGATATTGATGCCATCCCGGCATTCATCCGCGACGTGGAAGCGCGCGGTCGCCTGCTGCTGGCTAACGGTCAGCACGAAGTGGATTTTCCGCAGGATGACGGCATGCGTTTTCGCAGCGACAACCTGCCGCTGCATGAAAACGGCATGACTATCCACGCCTGGAGCGGCGAAAAAGAGATCTACAGCAAAACCTACTACTCCATCGGCGGTGGCTTCATCGTTGACGAAGAGCATTTCGGTAAAGAGAGCGCGGGCGACGTGAACGTGCCCTATCCGTTCAAATCGGCCACCGAGATGCTGGGCTACTGCAAAGAGACCGGTTTGTCGCTGTCCGGCATGGTGATGCAGAACGAGCTGGCGCTGCACAGCAAAAAAGAGATCGAAGACTATTTTGCCAACGTGTGGCAAACCATGCGCGCCTGTATCGATCGCGGGATGAACACCGAAGGCGTACTGCCAGGGCCACTGCGCGTGCCGCGTCGTGCCTCTGCCCTGCGCCGTATGCTGGTGACCACGGACAAATTCTCTAACGACCCGATGAACGTGGTTGACTGGGTGAACATGTTTGCTCTGGCGGTGAACGAAGAGAACGCCGCAGGGGGGCGCGTCGTGACTGCGCCAACCAACGGTGCGTGCGGGATCGTTCCGGCTGTGCTGGCCTACTACGATCACTTTATCGAGCCTGTGACGCCGGATATTTATATCCGTTATTTCCTCGCGGCAGGCGCTATCGGCGCGCTGTACAAGATGAACGCGTCCATTTCAGGCGCTGAAGTGGGCTGTCAGGGTGAAGTAGGCGTGGCCTGCTCCATGGCGGCGGCCGGTCTGGCAGAGCTGCTGGGCGCAAGCCCTGAACAGGTTTGCGTGGCTGCGGAAATTGGCATGGAGCATAACCTCGGTCTGACCTGTGATCCGGTCGCAGGCCAGGTGCAGGTGCCGTGCATTGAGCGTAACGCGATTGCCTCCGTCAAAGCGATTAACGCCTCACGCATGGCGATGCGCCGTACCAGCGAACCACGCGTGTCGCTGGATAAGGTTATCGAAACCATGTACGAAACCGGCAAAGACATGAACGCGAAGTACCGTGAAACGTCGCGCGGCGGTCTGGCCATTAAGGTGCAGTGCGACTAATCCTCTCTTTCGCCCATCCGCAACGGATGGGCGAATTTCTCCCTTCATTCTCGTCTCCTTCTTCTTTCCCCACTACACTTTTACGGTCGCGGCTGCTCGCGCTCGGCCTGACATCAGGCAGCGGCTAAATAGCGAACGGGTTGAGAGAGAAGCAGGCGCGGTAGTAGCCACAATGGCTGGCGGGAAAATCTTCCCCGCCAGAAGATCGTAACGGGCACATCGTACCCGTTAAGCAGACTTATTCGTCTTCGTCGTGTGCAGACTGTTCTTTAACAATGCGGACCAGATCGACGCGGTAGTCGTTAGCTTCAACGATAGTGATGTGCAATGGAGGAAGCTCGATCACATCCCCGACGCGGGGGATCTGACCGTTTACGGCGATAACCAGCCCCGCCACGGTTGCGATGTCTTCTTCATCGTTAACCACGTTTTCCAGCCCCAGCGTATGCGAGAGCGCGTGCAGGTCGGTCGCACCTTTGACCAGCCAGCCTTCGCCGTCGGCCACAATCTCAGGCGTTTCGTCTTCATCCGGGAATTCACCGGCAATCGCTTCAAGCACGTCCAGCGGCGTCACCAGCCCCTGTACCACACCAAACTCGTTGGTGACGATAACAAAGCTACCGCGCGCGCGACGCAATACGCCCAGCAGGTTGATCGGATCCAGCGTTTCCGGTACGACAATCGCCGGCGACGAAGCTGCAATGGCCTCCACGTTGACGCCCTCTTCCAGCGCCACCAGCATCTCTTTCGCCCGAACCACGCCGATGATTTCATCCAGCTCACCGCGGCATACCGGGAACAGGCTGTGCGGAGATGAGAGCAATTGCTGACGAATTTCATCCACGCTCAGGTTTGCATCGACCCAGCTAATTTCCCCGCGCGGCGTCATGATGCCGCGCAGCGAGCGGGAAGCCAGGGAGAGCACGCCGTTAATCATGTAGCGTTCTTCTTCCACAAACGCCCCTTCCGGAACCGGCACCGGGTTACGGTTTTCAGGGTCAGACTGGACGTTCACCTGACGGCGTCCGCCCATCAGGCGCAGAATGGCGTCCGCCGTACGGGCGCGCAGCGGCTGATTTGACTGCTGCTTAATAAAGTTACGGCGCGCAATCTGGTTGAACAGTTCGATCAGGATCGAGAAGCCAATCGCGGCGTACAGGTAGCCTTTCGGAATATGGAAGCCGAAACCTTCCGCCACCAGGCTCAAACCAATCATCAGCAGGAAGCTCAGACAGAGCACGACCACCGTCGGATGCTGGTTGACGAAGCGCGTCAGCGGTTTCGAGGCCAGCAGCATCACCGCCATCGCAATCACGACAGCCGCCATCATCACCGGCAGGTGGTTCACCATACCGACCGCGGTAATCACCGCATCCAGCGAGAAGACTGCATCCAGCACCACAATTTGCAGCACCACGACCCAGAAGCTGGCGTAGCCCTTACCGTGACCATCATCATGCTGCCGGTTCTCCAGCCGTTCATGCAGCTCTGTTGTCGCTTTGAAGAGCAGGAATATCCCCCCGATTAGCATGATCAAATCACGGCCGGAGAAGGTGTAATCCATGACGGAGAACAGCGGTTTGGTCAGCGTGACCATCCACGAGATCACGGAGAGCAGCCCCAGTCGCATGACCAGCGCCAGCGAGAGTCCAATCAGACGCGCTTTATCACGCTGTTTTGGCGGCAGCTTGTCCGCAAGGATGGCGATAAACACCAGGTTATCGATGCCGAGAACGATCTCCAGTACGACCAGCGTGAGCAGTCCCACCCAGATTGACGGGTCCATTAAGAATTCCATGACAAGCTCCTGCTAAAGGAATGACAAAACGGTGCCCCACTCAACGTGGGCAAATAAGAGGCAGACAGAGTTGATACGTGGCGTGGTTCGCCGGTGAAAAAGGCGCGGAATGGCCTGGTAGATGACTGACGTCGGTGACGGTCCATATAGTGGGCTGTAGCCCTATACTCCTGAACAAGTAAACGGAGGCTAAACATATCAGAGAGACTGTGTTTTTAGCAAAGATTTACGTTCCTTTGCAAAGTTCTGTAACACAGCGGCTATACGCTACAGATAATTCTGTAACGCGTGGCTAAATTACGGATCTTCATCACATAAATTATTTTTTCACTATCTAAAATAATTCGCGGAAGTCTTAGTTTTTTGAACTCTAACCCTTATCTGAATCGATTCGGTTCGCCAATACGATTCTCAGTACGTCTGCCCGGCAGGCGTATTAATGATAATAAAAGGAGGTAGCAAGTGACCATTGCTATTGTCATAGGCACACATGGTTGGGCTGCTGAGCAGCTACTCAAAACGGCAGAGATGCTGTTGGGCGAGCAGGAAAACGTCGGCTGGATCGATTTCGTTCCCGGTGAAAATGCCGAGACGCTGATTGAGAAGTACAACGCTCAACTCGCGAAGCTGGATACCAGCAAAGGCGTGCTGTTTCTCGTCGATACATGGGGCGGCAGTCCGTTTAATGCTGCCAGCCGCATTGTCGTCGATAAAGAGCATTATGAAGTCGTCGCCGGGGTAAACATTCCCATGCTGGTGGAAACCTTTATGGCGCGCGACGACAACCCAGGCTTCGATGAGCTGGTCGCGCTGGCCGTTGAAACCGGCCGCGAAGGGGTGAAAGCCCTGAAGGCTCAGCCGGTTGAAAAACCCGCCCCTGCCCCGGCTGCGGCGGCACCGAAAGCAGCGGCACCGGCAAAACCGATGGGACCGAACGATTACATGGTTATCGGCCTGGCGCGTATTGATGACCGTCTGATTCACGGACAGGTTGCGACTCGCTGGACCAAAGAGACCAACGTACAGCGTATCATCGTGGTCAGTGACGAAGTGGCCGCCGACACTGTCCGTAAAACCCTTCTGACTCAGGTTGCACCACCGGGCGTTACCGCGCACGTGGTGGATGTCGCCAAGATGATCCGCGTTTACAACAACCCGAAATATGCGGGTGAACGCGTGATGCTCCTGTTTACTAACCCGACAGACGTCGAGCGCATTGTTGAAGGCGGCGTGAAAATCACCTCCGTGAACATCGGCGGTATGGCTTTCCGTCAGGGCAAAACGCAGGTCAACAACGCGATTTCAGTTGATGCGAAAGATATCGAGGCGTTCAACAAGCTGAATGCCCGCGGTATTGAGCTGGAAGCCCGTAAGGTTTCCACTGACCAGAAACTGAAAATGATGGATTTGATCGGTAAAGTCGGGAAATAAGCCCGCGCCGGTTTTTCACATAAAGCTTATGTTATAGGAGAAGTACAATGGAGATTACCACTCTTCAGATTGTGCTGGTGTTCATCGTCGCGTGTATTGCGGGTATGGAATCCGTACTTGATGAATTTCAGTTCCACCGCCCTCTGGTGGCCTGTACGCTGATCGGTGCCGTTCTGGGTGATATGAAAACCGGTATCATCATCGGTGGTACGCTGGAAATGATCGCCCTGGGCTGGATGAACATCGGTGCCGCCGTTGCGCCTGATGCCGCACTGGCCTCTATCATCTCAACCGTTCTGGTTATTGCCGGTCATCAGAGTATTGGTGCAGGTATTGCCCTTGCCATTCCTCTGGCCGCAGCAGGCCAGGTGCTGACCATCATCGTTCGTACCATCACCGTGGCCTTCCAGCACGCGGCGGATAAGGCGGCCGAGAACGGCAACCTCACGGCACTCTCCTGGATCCACGTGTCGTCCCTGTTCCTGCAGGCGATGCGTATCGCAATCCCGGCGGTTATCGTTGCGATCTCTGTCGGCACCAGTGAAGTTCAGGGCATGCTGAACGCGATTCCTGAAGTGGTCACCAGCGGTCTGAACATCGCGGGCGGTATGATCGTCGTGGTAGGTTACGCGATGGTCATCAACATGATGCGCGCGGGCTACCTGATGCCGTTCTTCTACCTCGGCTTCGTCACCGCAGCATTCACCAACTTCAACCTGGTTGCGCTGGGCGTGATTGGTGCCGTGATGGCGATTCTCTACATCCAGCTCAGCCCGAAATACAACCGTGTTGCGGGTGCCCCAGCGCAGGCTGCTGGTAACAACGATCTCGATAACGAACTGGACTAACAGGTGAGCGAAATGGTTGATATGACAAAAACTACCACCGAGAAAAAACTCACTCCGGGTGATATTCGTGGCGTGTTCATCCGTTCTAACCTGTTTCAGGGTTCATGGAACTTCGAACGTATGCAGGCGCTGGGCTTCTGCTTCTCAATGGTGCCGGCGATAAAACGCCTCTACCCTGAGAACAACGAAGCACGCCGTCAGGCGATTAAGCGTCATCTGGAATTCTTCAACACCCATCCTTACGTCGCGGCTCCGGTTCTGGGCGTGACGCTGGCGATGGAAGAGCAGCGTGCGAACGGCGCGGAGATTGACGATGGTGCCATCAACGGTATCAAAGTCGGTCTGATGGGTCCGCTGGCCGGCGTGGGCGACCCTATCTTCTGGGGTACTGTTCGTCCGGTCTTCGCGGCGCTGGGTGCCGGGATCGCGATGAGCGGCAGCCTGCTCGGTCCTCTGCTGTTCTTTATCCTGTTCAACGCGGTACGTCTGCTGACCCGTTACTACGGCGTGGCCTACGGCTACCGTAAGGGCGTGGACATCGTTAAGGATATGGGCGGCGGCTTCCTGCAGAAACTGACCGAGGGGGCGTCTATTCTCGGCCTATTTGTGATGGGGGCGCTGGTTAACAAGTGGACGCACGTGAACATCCCGCTGGTGGTTTCGACCATCACCGGTCAGGATGGTCAAACCCGCGTCACCACCGTGCAGACGATTCTGGACCAGCTGATGCCTGGCCTGGTGCCGCTGCTGTTGACCTTCGCCTGTATGTGGCTGCTGCGTAAGAAAGTGAACCCGCTGTGGATCATCGTTGGCTTCTTCGTCATCGGTATCGCGGGCTACGCTGTCGGCCTGCTGGGCCTGTAAAACATTGCGTTATCGACCGGGGGCTTGCCCCCGGTCTTTTTATCTGGAGGATGAATGACTGTTACGGACATCGTACTGGTGTTGTTTATTGTTGCCCTTCTGGCTTACGCGATCTATGACGAGTTCATTATGCCTCGCCGTAACGGCGAGACGCTGCTAACCCTTCCCCTCTTACGCCGTGGACGCATTGATGCATTTATCTTCGCCGGCCTGGTGGTCATTCTGATTTACAATAACGTGACCAGCCACGGTGCAATATTAACCACATGGTTATTATGTGCGCTGGCATTAATGGCGATTTACCTGTTCTGGATCCGCTCGCCGAAACTCATTTTTAAAAAACAGGGATTCTTCTTCGCCAACGTATGGATAGAATATAACCGCATTAAAGAGATGAATATATCCGAAGACGGCGTGTTAGTGATGCAATTAGAACAGCGCCGCCTGCTCATTCGGGTCAAAAATATTGATGACCTTGAGAAAATCTACACATTACTTGTTAAAACTCAATAAGTTAACATTATAACCTCGGCTATATATTGTGATATTCTTTCGCAAAGAATATAGCCGTTGCTATATCTTCTCTCCTCTTTGACTTATATTTATTAACGATATTTTCACGCATAAACCTAAATGAAAATCGTTATCAAAGACGCAGATAAATTAAGCCTTGCTCGTTGTTGTTTTATATTCTCAAAATATGTTAAGGTTGCGCCCGTCGTTGGGGAGTAGCCGATTTCCTGCACGCAGGAAATGTACGCGTCAACATACTCGTTGAAAAACGTGGCGCGTACGGATCGCTTTCAGCACGATTACCGTGCAAAAGAGATCAGGCGAGACCATAGATACATCAACTGCTGTTTACTGGGGGCAGTGATGTGTCATATGGATATCCCCGGTCTGGACGCTCTTATGAACATCTCCGCTACGATCCTTCTCGCTTTTGGCATGTCCATGGATGCATTTGCCGCCTCCATCGGCAAAGGCGCCACGCTCCACAAACCTAAATTCACAGAAGCTCTGCGCACCGGTCTGATCTTTGGTGCCATCGAAACGCTGACGCCGCTCATCGGCTGGGGTTTGGGCATGCTCGCCAGCCAGTTCGTGCTGGAGTGGAACCACTGGATTGCGTTCGTCCTGCTGGTGTTTCTCGGAAGCCGAATGATGATTGAAGGTTTTCGCGGGAATGATGATGAAGATGAAGCACCGCTGCACCGCCACGGTTTCTGGCTGCTGGTCACCACGGCAATTGCCACCAGCCTGGACGCCATGGCCGTCGGGGTGGGTCTGGCATTCCTGCAGGTCAATATTATCGCCACCGCGCTGGCCATTGGCTGTGCAACGCTGATTATGTCCACGCTGGGCATGATGGTCGGGCGGTTTATCGGCCCGCTGCTGGGTAAACGCGCCGAGATCTTAGGCGGAATTGTGCTGATCGGCATTGGTGCCCAGATCCTCTGGGCACACTTCGCGCCTTAAGCGTCGCGCTGCCAGACGTGGATACTGAAATCCGTCTGGCAGCCAAACGTCGTCCGAGCCGCTAACGCATCCCATACTTCCGGCTTTGCCCGCCACGCGAACGGCGTCATCTGCAGCAGGGCTACCGCTTCTTCCCCGTTCAAATTCATTTCATACGCCACTGAATGCTCCTGCTTCAGCGTAAAGCCTGTCAGCTGTTCAGAGTGTGGGGCATGCAGACGCACCTCGTCGTAAATGAGTCCCTTCAGCTCCATCAGGTGACGCGGACCCGGCGTGACGGTTATCACCCAGCCTCCGGGCTTCACGACGCGCGCCAGCTCGTCTGCCTTACACGGCGCGTAGATGCGGATAATGGCATCCATACTGGCATTATCAAACGGCAGCCGGTGGCTGGATGCCACGCAAAACGTCACGCCAGCGTAACGTTTAGCCGCCGCGCGGATCGCCACTTTCGACACGTCGAGACCGAATGTCACGGCCCCCTTCTCCCGCACCACATCCGCAAATCGTGCGGTGTAGTACCCTTCCCCGCAGCCGATATCAAGCATGGCGGACGCCGAATCAGGCAGTAAGTCACCCAGCATCTGCGCCACCGTCTCCCGCAGCGGCAGATAGTGCCCGGCATCGAGAAACGCCCTGCGCGCCTGCATCATCTCTGCGCTATCGCCCGGATCGCGGGAGCGCTTGTGCTGCACCGGAAGAAGATTCACATACCCTTCTTTCGCCATATCAAACTGATGTCCCTGCGGACAGGCATAACTTTTATCTGAGCGCGTCAGTGACGCGTGGCAAAGGGGACAGCTGAAGGACATGGAAACTCCGGGAGATAAACCAAAGGGCGAAGTGTACCGCTATTCGCCCTGCTATAAAACGGCTGGATTACCGCATGACGATAAGGTGGTCTGAACCGGCCGGCAGGCCATCGGGTTTGATATTCTCCAGGCGCAGCACGTTGCCCATGATTTCACTGAAGACCGGCGCGGAAACCGCCCCGCCATAGTAGGCCCCGTTTTGTGGATCGTTAATCACCACCACCAGGGCGAAACGCGGGTCGCTGGCAGGCGCAACGCCTGCGGTATAGGCGACGTATTTATCGACATATTTGCCGCTATCATCAATTTTCTTCGCCGTCCCGGTCTTAACCGCCACGCGATAATCGCGAACGGCGGCCTTAACGCCCCCGCCGCCGGGCAGCGCGACGCTTTCCATCATGTGCTCCACTTCATGCGCGATCTCCTCCGGCATGACGCGGTGGCCGATAACCGGGGGATCGATGCGGGTGATGGAGAGTGGACGCTCAAGCCCGAAGCCGCCAATCGTCGCGTAGACGTGGGCAAGCTGGAGCGGTGTGACCATCAGGCCGTAGCCAAAGGCAAAAGTCGCACGGTCTAGCTGACTCCAGTATTTACGCTGTGGCAACAGCCCGGCGCTTTCGCCCGTTAAGCCCAGCCCCGTGTTGGTGCCAAACCCAAAGTTTCGATAGGTATCAATAAGATGCTTGACAGGCATCGCCAGCGAGAGCCGGGATACGCCGGTGTCGCTCGATTTTTGCAGGATCCCGGTCATGGTCAGCTCAGGATAATAACCCACGTCGCGGATACGATGCCCGTCAAGGGTATACGGGTGGGTATCAATGACGCTGTCCGGCTGGACCAGCCCCTGCTGCAGAGCCGTCATCAACACCAGCGGCTTGACGGTCGAACCGGGCTCGAACGTATCGCTGATTGCCCGGTTGCGAAAATCGTTTATCGTCGCGCCTTCCCGGTTATTGGGATTGAAATCCGGATAGCTCGCCATGGCGAGTATTTCCCCGGTGGGGATATTAATGAGCACCGATGCCCCTGACTCGGCCTTATTCCAGGCGACGGCATTGTCCAGCGCGTCTTCGGTAATGGTTTGCAGCCGCTCGTCAATACTCAACTGGATGTTATGTGCCGGCGTGGGCGCCACTTCCGTCAGGTTTTCAACCACGCGCCCGTAGCGATCCTCCCGGACCTGTCGGACACCCGCTTTACCGGTCAGCTGAGTATTGAAGCTTTTCTCCACCCCTTCAATGCCCTGCCCGTCAATATTGGTGAAGCCAATCAGGTTTGCCGCCACGTGGCCTGCCGGGTAAAAGCGGCGGGATTCATCGCGCAAATTAATGCCGGGTAAATTGAGCTTATCAATCCACTTCGCCTGAGCAGGATCGACCTGACGCGCCAGGTAGATGAAGCGTCCCTGGGGGTTGGCGTTAATTCGTGATGAAAGGGTGCTCAACGAGAGGTGCAGCGCGCTCGCCAGCGCCTGCCAGCGTTCATCAAACCCAACGCCCCCTTTTGCCAGCACCGTTTTAGGATCGGCCCATACGGCCCGGACGGGCACGCTGACCGCCAGCGGTCGCCCTTCACGATCCATAATCATCCCACGCGGCGCATCAATCGCCAGCTGACGGAGGGATCGCATATCTTCTTGCTTCACCAGATTGTCAGGTTTGATGATTTGTAGCCAGGCAACGCGGCCAAGTAAAAAGGCCAGACTGCAGAAAATAGCGAAACAGAGCAGCGCAAAACGCGCCGGCGTGAAATTGCCAGCGGTTAATATCATTTTTTTCTTCACCTGAACCCCAGAGCTGTTAAACAACGCTCTGATTTAACGAGAAAAGATGCGCTTAGGGAGGCGAAACTGTGATACTAACCTCGCAGCTTTGCAACAAGTTGCTAACAAGACCGTAGATAGTAATATTTTGAAAGATAGGGAATAAAAAAGCCCCGCATGATGCGAGGCTTTATGTCTGAGAGTGAAGCGCTATGCGCCCCAGTCAGCAGCGGTTCGATCAGATAGCAGTTACGTTAACTGCAGCTGGGCCTTTCTGGCCGTCCTGAATTTCGAACTCAACGTTCTGGCCTTCGGCCAGAGTTTTGAAGCCGTTACCCTGGATTGCAGAGAAGTGTACGAACACGTCTTTGCTGCCATCAGCAGGAGTAATGAAACCAAAACCTTTAGACTCGTTGAACCACTTAACTTGACCTTTAATCTTTGCCATTTTGCAAAATTCCTTAGAGTGTTTTCTTAGCCCGCAGGCATTAACTGAGATAAAACTGAGACATTACTGCATGAGGCACTAATATAAGGTTCGGCAGAGAAGCGGTATTCAACGACAACGTGTTTACTCAGGACTTCTTTACTGAAAATGCCACACATAAACAGAACTGTACCTCGTTTGACCCAAAACGTGTTATCACACACTATGTTTAATATGGCAAGCCATTTTTAAACATGTCTCGATCCGCCGCACAAATTCGAACACTGTCTGTAAGGAATTGCACAATTATGCGCTTCTCAAACAGACGGCTATACTCCCTTACACAGACTCAACGCTGCTTGCACAACCGCTGTAATCTAAGACTTTTTTAACATAGCTCAATCATTACAATGCGTCCAGCAGTCGGGAAAAGAAATCTTTGGCGTTGATTGAGTTAGAACAAATTGTGAAAACTTATGCTTAAATCATTGTAACGTGACCGTATTGTTTCAGCCAAAAACGATGTTAATAATCCGCACCCTTCTGTATTAAAATCCATCAGGTAATTAGCAGTGTTATGCACCAAAATAATGAAATTTTTATGACTCTGCATCAAAACAAGGCAAGCAAAACGTTTCGATAAAATTAAAATTTTCCTGACGACGAATACATACACAATATACGCAACAATTTATCGCTTCGTTTATAAGGGTAAATACTCGCCAACTTTCAGTATCCTGAAAGTATTATTAACTGGTGCTACATTATCCAGCGCATCAGTTAATTCTTTTTTGGGGTCATCCAGCGCTTCATCCGCCAGCTCAAACACGCCCCAGTGAACAGGGAACGCCAGCGGGCAACCTAACTGTTGCCACAGCGCAACGGCAGACTGGGGATCCATATGGTGTACGGCCATAAACCATCGCGGAGCATAGGCGCCAACGGGCAATGCTGCAGCATCAATTTTCCCCAAACGTTCCGGTATCAACAGCAGCTCAGGCGAATAGCCGGTATCGCCACTAAACCAGAACCGGTGATGCCGCCCTTCAAAGACCCAGCCGCACCACAATGAGCGATTGCGGTTCCAGAGCGTGCGCATACTCCAGTGCTGCGCCGGTACGGCGGATAATGTTATCCCCTGCCAGGTAAAACTCTGCCACCAGTCGAGCTCAACCAACTGTTTTGCGCCCCGGCGGCGAAACCAGCCGCCCAGGCCTAAAGGAACAAACACACTGACGTCGGGAAAGCGTTTGAGAATGTGGCGAACAGTGAGTTCATCAAGATGATCGTAATGGTTATGCGAGATAACGACCGCGTCAAGCTGGTGCAGTTGAGCGACAGAGAGTGCCGGAGGCGTTCTACGCTGCGGCCCTAAGAAAGGAAGTGGAGAAGCGCGCCTTGAAAAAACGGGATCGGTAAGAAGGATATTGCCGTCCAGCTGCAGCAGTATGCTCGCATGTCCGAGCCACCACGCCCCATCCTGCTGCGGCTGCTGAAGATCGGCCGGTTGCCACCACCGCCGGATAAAGTCATCGTAGCCGAGCGCGGGCGGCTTCGGTAAGCCAGCGGCTTTGCGTTCTTTGCGCCAGCGGTCAAGGTCGCCAGGCTGGTGTCCTGCAGAAGTGGTATTACGAAAACCGTTTGGGGTGTGATGTTTCAGGGAGGGGTCATACCAGGGATTTTTCCAGACCACTGCCACCTCCCGGAATAATACGATTAACGCTCAGCCACCAGGCGGATAAAATCGTCTTGATCGTTGTTCTCGTCAGCGACCGCTTCTTTTTGTGCTTCTTTCTCTTCCGGCTCGTTAGCCTCGCACAGACGACGCAACAGTGCATTCTGCCGTTTTTGCTGCTCAAGCAGCGCTTCCAGCAGTTCGATCTGCTCATTGGTACGTGAACTGGCACGGTTTACGAAAAACCAAATGACCAGCCCCACCAGCAGAACAACCAAAGAGATCGTCAGGGATGCCATATTTAGCAGCCCTGAATTCAGTAACTCACCCATTTCACCACCTCAATAAAAACGTCTATTTTACCACTGGCGCGAAGGAAGGAAATCACCTGAAGAAAAAATGCGTGCTACCACGGAATAAACTTATTGATTGCGCAAACGCCGCTAAAAAACTGTACATCCTGATCGCACATCACGTTGATAGTCTGCGTCCACAACACCACGCACGCTATCAGCACGATAATCAGAATCACCCAGCGTATTTTTTTCACTCCACACTCCGTTTACAGACCTGATATGACCAGGTTATCACGGTTATCTTAAACAAGGACTAACTGTAGCGCCATCAGGCTCTTTTCAGAATCCTGCACTTGTTTCATTACGTAAACCGGTTAGGCTAGCGTCATGATAACAATGATAAAGAGGTAATAATGCGCTTAATTATTCGTACAATTGTTGCACTGGCGATACTCTGGATTGGCCTTCTTTTAACGGGTTATGGCGTGCTGGTGGGAAGCACCGAAAACGCCGCAGGGTTAGGCATTCAATGTAAGTATTTAACAGCACAGGGAGTCAGCACGGCGCAGTATCTCCATTCAGATAGCGGGATCATTGGGTTAACCAACTGCCCGGTACTGCGTAAGACCTCCGTCGTGATTGATAATGGCTGAGCCACAGCGTTAACGACGAATAAAAAACGCCGCAAAAATGCGGCGTTTTTTTATGCTAACCGGGGTTAGAACGGATAGTCGTGGTAACCCATCTGTTCAGAAATTTTACGCGCGGCGGTATGCAGAATAGCCA
The DNA here is from genome assembly GCF_014895895.1 of Enterobacter cloacae complex sp. P14RS. Classification (NCBI taxonomy): domain Bacteria; kingdom Pseudomonadati; phylum Pseudomonadota; class Gammaproteobacteria; order Enterobacterales; family Enterobacteriaceae; genus Enterobacter; species Enterobacter cloacae complex sp. P14RS. The sequence goes on along the minus strand of NZ_JADBQM010000024.1, from coordinate 22,852 downwards.
CGTACTCGTGCAGGCGCTCTTCCGAGAAGCGAAGCGTTGGGAAAGAGATGCTCAACCCTGCGATCACGACGCCAAAACGGTCAAACACCGGAACGCCAATACAGCGCAGCCCTTCTTCCTGCTCTTCGTTATCTTCGCCGTACCCTTGCTCACGCACCTTGTCGAGCACCGTTAATAACTCATCGGTGTTAGTAATGGTGCGTTCAGTGCTGCGTTTGTACTCCACGCCATCGAGGATCTGTTTAACTTCTTCACGATCGCGCCACGCCAGCAGAACCTTACCGATTGCCGTGCTGTAAAGCGGGTTGCGACGACCAATGCGCGAATACATACGCAGGTTATACATGGAGTCAATTTTATGGATGTAAACAATACTGTCTTCATCCAGCGCGCCCAGGTGGATAGTCTCTTTGGTCAGGCGGGAGATCTCGCGCATCTGAATATCCGCGCTACGGATCAGATCCACGTTTTGCAATGCCCGGGCACCCAGTTCAAACAGTTTCAGCGTCAGAGAATATTTTTCAGATTCGCCTTCCTGTGCAACGTAACCCAGTGATTTCATGGTTTGCAAAAAGCGGTAAACGGTGCTTTTCGACATCATCACGCGCTGTGACAACTCTGTGATACCAATTTCACGCTCTTCCCCGAGCGCCTGTAAGATGCCAAACACCTTCAGCACGGAAGAAACTGAATCTGGCTGTTTATCCAAATCCGCAATTGCCATTTACCACCTCATAGAGAGTGTTTTATAAAAATCAGAACCGGTTTTTATTATAAATTCCCGTCATGTTACCTGCAATCAATCTGCGTTTACTTCGTTACAAATCTGCGACATAAAACGGTGTTAACGATGCTAAAATAGTTACCCTGAGAATAATTTCACTCTGAGCTATTTATCCCCGATGGAAAAGAACCTTTCCGATGGCCTGCCTTTGCCCCAGCGGTATGGCGCTATCGCTACGATTATTATTGGTATCTCAATGGCCGTTCTTGACGGCGCGATTGCGAACGTTGCCCTTCCCACCATTGCCACCGATCTGCATGCTTCCCCGGCCAGTTCGATATGGATTGTTAACGCCTATCAGATTGCGATTGTGGTTTCCCTGCTCTCCTTTTCTTTTCTGGGCGATATGTTCGGCTACCGTCGGGTATATCAGTGCGGGCTGGTGGTATTTACCTTTACATCACTGCTGTGCGCCCTTTCGGACTCTCTGCATACGCTGACGCTGGCGCGCATCGCGCAAGGTTTTGGCGGCGCGGCGCTGATGAGCGTCAATACGGCGCTAATCCGCCTAATCTATCCGCACCGCCATCTGGGCCGCGGCATGGGGATAAATTCGTTTATTGTCGCGGTCTCTTCTGCCGCCGGGCCAACGATTGCAGCGGCCATTCTTTCTGTCGCCTCGTGGCAGTGGCTGTTCGCCATAAACGTGCCGCTGGGTATCGTGGCCATCTTCTTTGCCCTGCGATTTCTCCCCGCTAACGGCCCGAAAAGCACCATGCCGCGCTTTGACGTAGCAAGCGCGGTGATGAATGCGCTCACCTTTGGTCTGCTGATTACCGCCCTGAGCGGTTTTGCGCAGGGTCAATCCCTGATGCTAACCGCCGTGGAGCTTGTTGCCCTGCTGGTGACGGGCTTCTTCTTTGTTCGCCGCCAGCTTGCCCTGCCGGTGCCCTTACTGCCAGTCGATCTGCTGCGTATTCCCCTCTTTTCGCTTTCCATCTGCACCTCCGTCTGCTCATTCTGCGCCCAGATGCTGGCTCTGGTTTCTCTGCCCTTCTTCCTGCAAAGCGTGATAGGACGTTCCGAAGTGGAGACCGGGCTGCTGTTAACCCCCTGGCCGCTGGCGACGATGGTGATGGCACCGCTGGCAGGTTACTTAATAGAACGTGTACATGCCGGTTTGTTGGGCGCGGTGGGGCTGGCCGTGATGGCAACAGGTCTCTTCGCGCTGGCGCTGCTGCCATCATCGCCAGGGGATCTGGACATCATCTGGCGCATGATCCTGTGCGGAGCCGGATTTGGCCTGTTTCAGTCTCCCAACAACCACACCATTATTACCTCTGCGCCGCGCCACCGCAGCGGAGGTGCCAGCGGCATGCTGGGGACCGCGCGTCTGCTGGGGCAAAGCACCGGTGCGGCGCTGGTTGCCCTGATGTTTAACCTTGCCGGGCAAAACGGCAACCACGTTGCGCTTATCACCGCAGGTGCGCTTGCCACCCTTGCAGCCATCGTCAGCGGGTTGCGCGTGACCCAACCCGGCGCTCAGGCATAAAAAAAGCCGGGCGGAGTCTTCTCCTGCCCGGCTTATTTAAGCGCTTAGCGTTACTTCAGGTATTCTCCACTGCGCAGCGCTTCAATACGTTTATCCAGCGGCGGGTGAGACATAAACAGCTCGCTCAGCGACTTTGATTTGCCGTTGATGCAGAAGGCCATCATGCTGTTCGCTTCCTGCGGCTCGTAGCTGGTTTTCAGACGCTGCAGGGCGGCAATCATCTTTTCACGCCCTACCAGCTTCGCTGAACCGGCATCCGCATGGAACTCACGGTGACGGGAGAACCACATGGTGATAATGCTGGCCAGAATACCGAACACCAGTTCCAGCACCATCGATACGGCGAAGTAGATCAGCGGATTACCGTTGCTCTCTTCACCTTCATCACGGTTGCCGCCCATGAAGCCAGCCGCAATCTGCGCCAGGATACGGGAGATGAAGATAACGAAGGTGTTCACCACACCCTGAATCAGGGTCATGGTCACCATGTCACCGTTGGCGATATGGCTGATTTCGTGCGCGATAACCGCTTCGGCTTCATCACGGCTCATGTTCTGCAACAACCCGGTGCTCACGGCAACCAGCGACGCATCACGACGGGCACCCGTAGCAAACGCGTTAATATCCGGGGCATGGTAAATAGCAACCTGCGGCATCGCAATGCCTGCCTGCTTAGACTGCTGTGCCACCGTATTCATCAGCCACTGTTCCATATCGTTACGCGGCTGTTCAATCACCTCACCGCCTACGGATTTCAGCGCCATCCACTTTGACATCAGCAGGGAAATGAAAGAGCCACCAAAACCAAACAGCAGCGCCATAATCAACAGACCCTGAACGCTGCTCGACTGAATTCCCGTCAGGCTTAGCACTAGCCCGAAAACCACCATCACCGCCAGGTTGGTGAGCAGGAAGAGCGCGATTCGCATCATAATTTTCTTTTAACCTCAGTTTAACAAAACGCACTATGCGATTACCCACATCGTATGGGTATTACGGCTATTTTCAAGCATCCGGTGGGCGTAAGTCACCAGAAAGACACAACTTTACACAATTGGAAATCAGCCTGACGGAAGGATGCAGAACAAAAAGAAACAGGCACAATTTCTTGTGCCTGTTGGGAGATTATTTTGCCGGAGCGGGCTGTACGGCAGGCTTCTCTTTTTCCAGATTCGCCAGGTCGAGCGCGATATGCACCGTCTCGTCCAGGTACGGATCCGGCTCCTGGTAATCTTTTGGCAGATCGTCCAGTTTCTTGAGCAGAGGCTTACCTTCTCGCTTGAAGCGATCGTTGATACGCGCCAGACGCGTTGCGTCGTCCTCGTTGTTCTCTTTTTCACGCTGAGCGTAGTTCAGAGAAACAATATTCCGCTTATCTTTCAGGGCATTGAAACGCGCAATGTCCTTCATGATGTACTGGAATTCCGGGTCTTTCGCGATGCGTTCATTATGCGCTTTCAGCAGCTCAGGGCCAAACTGCGTCATATCACCCGCCTTCACGAATGTCGCAGCATTGATGCTGTCCCACGGCAACGCGTTATCTTCAAACTTCTCGCCGGTTTCGGTCTCTTCCGTGCCGGTCGGCATCATGATATCCGGCGTTACGCCTTTACGCTGCGTACTGCCGCCGTTAACGCGGTAGAACTTCTGAATGGTGTACTGAACGGAGCCCAGCGCAGGCCATTCCGGACGCAGCATCTGATCGTAAATACGGTTCAGCGAGCGATACTGCTGAACAGTACCTTTGCCGAAGGTGGGCTCACCCACGATTAGCGCGCGGCCATAGTCCTGCATTGCAGCGGCAAAGATTTCAGATGCGGACGCGCTGAAGCGGTCAACCAGGACCACCAGCGGGCCTTTGTAATAGACCACACCGTCGTTATCAGCATCTTCACGAACTTTGCCGTTGTTATCACGCACCTGTACAACCGGGCCAGACGGGATAAACAGGCCTGAGAGCGACACCGCTTCGGTCAGCGCACCGCCACCGTTCGTGCGCAGGTCGATGATGACGCTGCTCACGTTCTGCTTCTCAAGTTTCTGCAGCTGAACTTTTACATCGTCGGTCAGCCCCACGTAGAAGCCAGGGATATCCAGGACACCCACCTTCTCTTTACCCACGGTTTTCACCGACATTTTCACCGCGCGGTCTTCCAGACGGATACGCTCGCGGGTAAGGGTCACGATACGGGTTTTGGTGCCTTTACCGGCAGGCAGAATTTCCAGACGAACTTTGCTGCCTTTCGGACCTTTGATCAGCGCAACCACATCGTCCAGACGCCAGCCAATGACATCAACCATGCTCTGACCGGTTTGTCCTACTCCCACAATGCGATCGCCTACGCTTATCGCTTTGCTTTTGGATGCCGGGCCGCCCGCGACCATGGAGTTGATCACCGTGTAGTCATCATCCATTTGCAGTACCGCGCCAATACCTTCCAGAGACAGGCTCATCTCAGTATTGAACTGTTCGGTATTGCGTGGAGAGAGATAGTTGGTGTGCGGATCGATTTCGTGCGCAAAGGCGGTCATCGCCAGCGAGAAAACATCTTCACTGTTGGTCTGCGCCAGACGGCGAATGGCAAATTTGTAACGACGCGTCAGCGTGTCGCGGATCTCTTTTTCATCTTTGCCGGTCAGCTTGAGGCTTAGCTCATCGTATTTGACCTTTCCATCCCACAGCGCGTTCAGCTCGGCTTCGTCTTTCGGCCAGGGCGCTTTGCTGCGATCGAGATTAAAGGTGTCGTTGCCGGTGAAGTCCATTGGACGTTCCAGCACTTTCAGCGCGTACTGATAGCGTTCAAAGCGGCGCTTTTGCGACAGGTTGTAGAGATCGTAGAACAGCTCCAGCTTGCCTGACCGCAGCTCATCACCCACCTCGGATTTGCGCTTAGCGAACTGCTCGACATCGCTGGCGAGCAAAACGTTATGGCTGTAATCCAGCAAGTTCAGATAGCGGTCAAAGATTTTGGCCGAAAAGGCCTGATCGAGATCGAACTGACGATAGTGCGAGCGGGTAAAGCGAGAGGTTACACGCTCGCTTACCGTCGCGTGCTGCGTCTCTTCCTTGAGTACCGGAATTTGATCAACACGCGTGATATCGTCCACTGCGAAAGCGTGACCTGTTATGGCAAACAGGCCCGCCAGCGCGGTGAGCTTAAAAAAAGTGTTCATGCCAGGCTTGGCCTCCGTTTCAGAACAACAAGTGTTCTGCGCGTACAATCATTGACATACCAGAAGTCAGCTGTACACGAACGCCATCTTTGGTGATTTCCAGTACGGTGGCGTCCATTGCGTTGTTGCCCGCTTTTACCTTCAGAGCCTGACCCACGCTCAGGGCGTTAATGTCAGAAACCGGAGTATGGCGCTGCTCTTCACGAGGCGCACGAGGGGCTTTCGCTGCTGGTTTGTCTGCACGCGGTTTGCGATCGTTATTGTCGTGACGACGCGGCGCAGGACGTGGTTTACGCTCACGACGAGGCGCTTCTTCCTGGCCGTTTGCCGCTGCGGCTTCGCGTTTTTTCGCCTGCTGTTCTGCACGTTGTGCCTGAACGCGTGCTTTGGCTTCTTCCAGCTGCTTGCGCGCGTGTTCTACGTGCTGCTCGTCCAGCTCGCCGCAAGGGTTGCCGTCGAGATCCACGCGGGTCGCGCCCGGTTTGATACCGTACAGGTAACGCCAGCTCGAAGTATAAAGACGTAAGGCAGAACGCAGCTGAGTTTTGCTGAGGTTCATTTCCCCTTCAACACGCGCTACCAGATCCTGAAAAATACCGACTTTCAGGGGACGTGCTTCACCTTCCGCGCTGAAGCACTGCGGGAAACGCTCGGCCAGAAATGCGATAACTTCTTTACTGCTATTCAACTTAGGTTGATTTTCCATGAAATTTCCTGATTACAACGGACGTTGCCAACAAGCGCAGGCATGAACAGGCGTCATTATAATGACGCTATCAGTAAATGCTACGTTATCCGTTGATTATCCTGCGACGCTCGCAAAGAATTTTTGATAATCGGTTGCAGCGAGGACGTTTTCCAGATTCGCCACCAGCTCGCGCAGCCCCTGTTCGTCCTCGGTTGTAAAGCGACTGAAGACCGTACTGTCGATATCCAGAACGCCAATAATCTGATTTTTTACCACCAGCGGCAGAACGATCTCTGAATTGCTGGCAGCATCACAGGCGATATGCCCGTCAAACGCATGAACATCTTCCACGCGCTGAACCTGATTCTCGGCCACCGCGGTACCGCATACGCCGCGTCCTACCGGAATACGCACGCAGGCCAGTTTGCCCTGAAACGGACCCAGCACCAGCGTTTCACCTTCCAGGAGGTAAAAGCCAGCCCAGTTCACATCGGATAGCCGTTCGAACAGCAATGCGCTAGTATTTGCCAGAGTGGCTAAGAAGCTGGTTTCACCTGCCATCAATGCCTTAAAATCGCGGTTCAGATCCGCGTAGAATTCTGTTTTGTTCATTATTCAATCACTTAGTTGTCTTACAAAATTACCGCATAGCCTATTAAAATAAGCAATAAATGCGCTCATGCTCAAGATGAATCCGTTCATGAGTTAATATAACGTTCAACAATACTTATTTGCGCGCAGCTGATGGCCTTAAAAACAACCAAAATTACGCCGACAAAAAAGATAACTGTCCATACGGTAAGCGACGCTTTGCCTCGTGCACATTATCAGCGTTGCCCCCAGTGCGATACGCTTTTTATGTTGCCGAAGATGAAATCGCACCAAAGCGCCTTTTGTCCCCGCTGCGACGCTAAAATTCGTGACGGCCGCGACTGGTCGTTAACCCGCCTTGCCGCTATGGCCGTTACCATGCTGCTGCTGATGCCTTTCGCCTGGACCGAGCCGCTTCTGAAGCTTTACCTGCTTGGTGTGCGCATTGACGCCAACGTGCTGCAGGGTATCTGGCAGATGACGAGCCAGGGCGATCCTCTCACCGCCGCCATGGTACTGTTCTGCGTGGTCGGCGCGCCGCTGGTGCTGGTTGCAGCCATTGCCTACCTGTGGTTTGGTAACATCCTGGGAATGAACCTGCGTCCGGTATTGCTGATGCTGGAAAAGCTTAAAGAGTGGGTCATGCTGGATATCTATCTGGTGGGCGTGGGCGTGGCATCAATCAAGGTGCAGGACTATGCCTTTCTGCAGCCGGGCGTCGGGCTTTTTGCCTTTATCTGCCTGGTATTGCTCAGCATCCTGACACTGATCCACCTGAACGTTGAGCAGCTTTGGGAGCGTTTTTACCCGCAGCGCCCTGCCACCCGCCCGGATGAAAACCTCCGCGTCTGTCTGGGATGCCATTACACCGGGTTGCCCGACAAGCGTGGACGCTGCCCGCGCTGCCACATACCGTTGAGGTTACGACGCAACAACAGCCTGCAAAAATGCTGGGCGGCGCTGATTGCCTCCCTGGTGTTTCTGTTCCCAGCCAATATGCTGCCGATATCCATTATTTACGTGAACGGTGGCCGTCAGGAAGATACTATCCTCTCCGGTATTATCTCTCTTGCACACAGTAACGTTGGGGTGGCGGCCATCGTCTTTATTGCCAGTATCCTGGTTCCCTTTACCAAAGTGGTGGTGATGTTTACCCTGCTCGTCAGCATTCACTTTAAGTGTGAACAAGGTTTACGTACCCGTATTCTGCTTCTGCGATTCGTCACCTGGATTGGCCGCTGGTCAATGCTGGATCTGTTTGTGATTTCGCTGATGATGTCGCTGATTAATCGCGACCAGCTTCTTGCTTTTACTATGGGACCCGCGGCTTTTTATTTCGGCTCTGCGGTGATATTGACTATTCTTGCTGTGGAATGGCTGGATAGCCGCTTACTTTGGGATGCACATGAGTCAGGAAACCCCCGCTTCGCCGACTGAAGCGAGAATTAAAACTAAACGCCGCATTTCGCCATTCTGGTTGCTGCCCGTCATCGCCCTGATGATTGCAGGCTGGCTTATCTGGACGAGCTATGAAGATCGCGGCAGTACCGTCACCATTGATTTTCAGACCGCCGACGGCATCGTCGCCGGACGAACCCCCGTTCGTTTTCAGGGGGTCGAAGTCGGTACGGTTCAGGACATCTCCCTTGGAAAAGGGCTTAACAAGATTCAGGTGCGGGTCAGTATAAAATCTGACATGCAGGATGCTCTTCGCAGCGAAACGCAGTTCTGGCTGGTGACGCCGAAAGCCTCCCTGGCCGGCGTGTCCGGGCTGGATGCGCTGGTTGGCGGCAACTACATCGGCATGATGCCGGGCAAGGGTGAACCGCAGGATCACTTTGTCGCGCTGGATACGCAGCCGAAATACCGCCTCAATAACGGCGATCTGATGATCCATCTTCAGGCACCGGATTTGGGCTCGCTGAACAGCGGCTCGCTGGTCTACTTCCGCAAGATTCCGGTTGGCCGCGTGTATGATTACAGCATCAACCCGAATAAACAGGGCGTCACCATTGATGTGCTGATCGAGCGTCGCTTCACCAATCTGGTGAAAAAAGGCAGCCGCTTCTGGAATGTCTCCGGCGTGGATGCCGACCTCAGCCTGAGCGGTGCAAAAGTGAAGCTTGAGAGTCTGGCCGCCCTGGTTAACGGTGCCATTGCCTTTGATTCCCCGGAAAACTCAAGCCCTGCCACGGCCGATGACACGTTCGGTTTATACCCGGATCTGGCGCACAGCCAGCGTGGCGTGATCGTTAAGCTCGTTCTGCCTGATGCCAAAGGGCTGAAAGCGGGGTCAACGCCGCTGATGTACCAGGGACTGCAGGTCGGCCAGCTCACCAAAATGACGCTCAATCCGGGCGGCTCGGTCACAGGCGAAATGACGGTCGATCCGAGCGTGGTCGATCTCCTGCGCGAGAAAACGCGCATCGAGATGCGCAGCCCTAAACTCTCTCTGAACGATGCCAGCCTCAGCACGTTGCTGACCGGAAATACCTTTGAACTGATCCCCGGTGAAGGTCAGCCCAGCAATAGCTTCGTCATTGCCCCGGCGGATAAAGCGCTGCTGCAAAAACCGGGCGTCGTGACGGTTACGCTCAATGCGCCTGAAAGTTACGGTATTGAGGCCGGTCAGCCGCTGATTCTGCACGGCGTACAGGTGGGTCAGGTGCTGGAGCGAACGCTCTCCGAAAATGGCGTGAGCTTCTCGGTAGCTATCGATCCGCAATACAGCAACCTCGTCCATGGCGACAGTAAGTTCGTGGTGAACAGCCGCGTCGACGTGAAGGTGGGTCTGGACGGCGTGGAGTTTCTCGGCGCCAGCGCCAGCGAATGGGTTAACGGCGGCATTCGCATTTTGCCGGGCAATAAAGGCCCCGTTCGCGACAGCTACCCGCTGTACGCCAACCTGGACAAAGCGATTGAAAACAGCCTGAGCGATATGCCAACCACGACCCTGACCTTAAGCGCCGAGACGCTGCCTGACGTTCAGGCGGGCTCCGTGGTGCTCTACCGCAAATTTGAGGTTGGAGAGGTGATCGCCGTTCGCCCGCGTGCGGACGCGTTTGATATCGAACTGCATATCAAGCCTGAGTACCGCAAGCTGCTGACCCCAAACAGCGTCTTCTGGGCCGAGGGCGGCGCGAAGGTGCAGCTTAACGGCAACGGCCTGACCGTGCAGGCCTCCCCGCTCTCGCGCGCGCTGCGCGGGGCGATCAGCTTTGATAACCTCAGCGGCGCGGGCGCGAACCTGCGTAAAGGCGATAAGCGAATTCTCTTCCCATCCGAAACCGCCGCGCGTGCCGTGGGTGGGCAGATTACCCTGCATGCGTTCGATGCCGGCAAGCTGGCGGAAGGCATGCCAATTCGCTACCTGGGCATTGATATCGGGCAGATCCAGAAGCTGACGCTCATCACCTCGCGCAACGAGGTGCAGGCCACCGCCGTGCTTTATCCGGAATATGTGCAGACCTTCGCCCGCTCGGGTTCCCGCTTCTCGGTGGTGACCCCACAGATTTCAGCCGCGGGCGTTGAGCATCTCGACACCATTCTGCAGCCTTACATCAACGTCGAGCCCGGTCAGGGCAAAGCCCGTCGTGATTTCGAGCTGCAGGAAGCTACCATTACCGACTCGCGCTACCTTGGCGGCCTAAGCATTGTGGTGGAAGTGCCGGAAGCGGGCTCGCTTGGCATCGGTACGCCGGTGCTGTTCCGCGGCATTGAGGTGGGTACGGTAACGGGCCTCACGCTCGGCACACTCTCCGACCGCGTGATGGTGGCGCTACGCATCAGCGAGCGTTACCAGCATCTGGTGCGTAATAACTCGGTGTTCTGGCTGGCATCCGGCTATTCGCTGGACTTCGGCCTGACGGGTGGCGTAGTGAAAACCGGTACCTTCAACCAGTTCATCCGCGGCGGTATTGCCTTTGCCACCCCGCCGGGAACGCCGCTGGCGCCGAAAGCGCAGCCGGGTAAACACTTCCTGCTGCTGGAAAGCGAACCGAAAGAGTGGCGCGAATGGGGAACGGCCCTGCCGCGTTAATCTGACAGGCTCCGGTGTCAACGCGCCGGAGCCTTTATGTTACACTGCGCACCTGAACTTTTCCCTGTGGTGTGCTCGTGGCTCAAAACTCCGTATTTCTTCCCGATCAATTCCTGGCGCAGATGCGCGAGGCGCTTCCCTCTCATCTCTCGCTGGACGATTTTATCGCCGCCTGTCAGCGTCCGTTACGCCGCAGCATTCGCGTCAACACCCTGAAAATCAGCGTCGAGGATTTTCTGACGCTGGTTTCTCCGTACGGCTGGCAGCTTACGCCGGTTCCGTGGTGTGAAGAGGGATTCTGGATCGACCGCGATGACGAAGACGCGGTGCCGCTGGGAAGTACCGCAGAACATCTGAGCGGTCTGTTTTATATTCAGGAAGCGAGCTCGATGTTACCGGTTGCCGCCCTGTTCGCCGACGGCAACGCGCCTGAACGCGTGATGGATGTCGCCGCCGCGCCCGGCTCGAAAACCACGCAGATTGCCGCGCGCATGGGCAACCGCGGAGCAATCCTCGCCAACGAATTTTCCGCCAGCCGCGTGAAGGTGTTGCATGCCAATATCAGCCGCTGCGGTATTCATAATGTCGCTCTTACGCACTTCGACGGTCGCGTCTTTGGCGCCGCCCTGCCGGAAATGTTTGATGCCATCCTGCTGGACGCCCCCTGCTCCGGTGAAGGGGTAGTGCGTAAAGATCCCGATGCGTTAAAGAACTGGTCCGTGGAGAGCAATCTTGAGATCGCCGCCACGCAGCGCGAGCTGATCGACAGCGCGTTCCACGCCCTGCGCCCCGGCGGCACGCTGGTCTATTCAACGTGCACCTTAAACCGCGATGAAAACGAAGACGTCTGCCTGTGGCTGAAAGCGCAATACCCGGATGCCGTCGAGTTCATGCCGCTTAACGATCTGTTTTCCTCGGCACAGGAGGCGGTCACGCCGGAAGGTTTCCTCCACGTGTTCCCGCAGATTTACGACTGCGAAGGGTTCTTTGTGGCGCGCCTGCGTAAAACGCAGGCGGTTGCTCCCCTGCCCGCCCCCAAATTCAAGGTCGGCAACTTCCCGTTTGCCCCCCTCAAAGGGCGCGATGCAGCACAGCTTGTCGCCGCCGCCGAAAAGGTTGGTCTGGTCTGGGATGAGAGCCTGCAACTCTGGGTGCGTGATAAAGAGGTATGGTTGTTCCCGGCAGAGATCGCTCCGCTCATCGGAAAGGTCCGTTTTTCCCGAATCGGGATCCGCCTTGCGGAGGTGCATAATAAGGGCTATCGCTGGCAGCACGAGGCGGTCATCGCGCTTGCCGGACACGAGAATACGTTCGCCCTGACGCACCAGGAAGCTGAAGAGTGGTACCGTGGCCGCGATGTTTATCCTGACAGCTCGCCTTCCGCAGATGAAGTGGTAGTGACCTATCAGGGATTCCCGCTGGGGCTGGCCAAAAAGGTCGGTTCAAGGCTTAAAAACAGCTATCCACGCGAACTGGTCCGGGATGGCCGACTGTTTACCGGTAACGATCGCACCGCCTGAAAAAAGCGCATTTTTTTACTGGCGATTTTGCTCTCCTTGTCTACGATCAAAAATGGATGCCCATACTGGTCATACCAGATTTTGACAACCGACCCGGAGAGCACTATGACGAAAACCAGCGTGCGTATTGGCGCTTTTGAGATCGACGACGCAGAACTGCGCGGCGAAGCACAAGGCGATCGAACGTTAAGTATTCCCTGCAAATCCGACCCGGATTTGTGCATGCAGCTCGATGCATGGGATGCAGACACCAGCGTCCCGGCAATACTTGATGGCGAACACTCTGTCCTTTACCGTGAGCATTACGATAGTAAAACCGATGCCTGGGTCATGCGTCTTGCCTGACCTAAAGAGAACCCGCCCGAAGGCGGGTTATTTATTACTGCAGCTGCGCCAGCGTAAAGTAACCGTCAAATACGGCCCCCGTATCAATGTAGTGCAGATTGTCAAAATCATACCTTCTGTCGACGGGCGTATGTCCGAACCAGAAGTGATCCGCCCCGCTAATTCCCTGCCCTTTGCCCACCATAAACCCCATCAGGCGGTCGCGATCCCATAACACGCGCTGGGCGCTTACCGGTTTTTCCCAGCGGTATTCCTCCGCCGGGTAATCAGCATGAGCAATAACGTTCACCCCGTTCGCGCAGGTAATTTCGATAATATGCGGTAACGCACGGCAGGCGTTAAGTAACGAGCGCGCCCGCTGCTGCTCTTCATGCTCAAGCCGCGAAAACCACATTCCGCCATTCATTGTCCAGAGCGCAAAATCATTATTATCCAGGCTATCTATTGCCATTTGCTCATGATTGCCCCGCACTGCTCGAAACCATTTCTCATTGATGAGCTGCAATGATTTCACGCTGTCCGGACCACGATCGATCAGATCGCCAACGGAAATAAGTAAATCCTCATAAGGATTGAAATGACGGCGTTTCAGTTCCTCCATGAGCCTCTGGTAACAGCCGTGTATGTCGCTGACAACCCATACGTGACGCCACTCTCCACCTTCTATTCGCTGATACATAAGGCCTCCCTTTAACAGTATAGCCGCCGTCAAAAGCGCAAGAAGATCAGCGCAGCCCTTACAAAGTAAAACAAACGGTAAACCAAAGAGAAATAAAGATCCGCGCGCTCTTAATCCCTTTTTACTGGCTCCTTAGAATAAGGGGAGATAAAAACGAGAGGTCTTCACGTGTCTAATACACAGCTACATAACGATGTTTTCTATCCGCATCGCACGAATATTATTTCCGAGCTGGTGAACGGCAAACGCGTCCCGGGGCCAATCTGGCGGAAACGCGACTACCGACTGAAGTTCCTTTTACGTTCCCTACTCTTTTGGTCTTCCACCCACCGTATGCTGGAAGCCCTCTCTGGCCGTGACGATTTCGACAAACTGCTGACATCGCAAATTACGTTGCCCAGCAAGACCCATCGGCAGTACCTGATGCGCGGTCTGACGGCTAACGATCGCGCCGACGCTATCGTTAACCATTACTACTGGATCGATCGCCTGAAGGAGAGCCGTCTTGCCCAGGCTATGACCGGCGCGCAGGAACAACCTATCGCGCAGTTCCATGTCAAAGACGGCATGACCTACACGATTAATGCGTCCTCAGCTGGCAAAGCCGAGCGTGAAGGTGAGAGTACGCTCTGGCTGCGCGACAACGAGGATACGCTTCTTGCCAGCCTGACCTTTAGCGTCGCCCGCAGCAATGGCCAGCCCGTTGTGGTCATTGGCGGACTTCAGGGCCCCCGTCGCTGCGTGTCACGAGATGCCATTAAACTGGCAACTCGCGCCTGCCATGGCCTGTTTCCCAAGCGCGTGCTGATGGAGGTACTTTTCCAGCTGGCAGCGCAGTCATCTGTTCGGGCCATTTTTGCCGTCAGCGATGAGGGACACGTTTTCCGCGCGCTGCGCTATCGCCTCAGCAAAGGCCGTCATTTCCACGCCAGCTATGACGAATTCTGGGATTCTTTGGGTGGAAAAAAACTTTCCGCCTTCTGCTGGCAGCTGCCGCTGCAGATGGAGCGCAAATCCCTCGACGAGATAGCCAGTAAAAAACGCGCTGAATACCGTCGTCGCTTTGAACTGCTTGATGAAATTGAGGCGTCCGTTAAGTCCCATTTCTAATCGCTACAAACGTTTTCGCTCTCAGCACAGAGAATGCACTCGGTTTGAGAAAGGAATGATAAAGCAGAGCACTCTTGCATATGCCAGGGGTGCTCAGTTAGCATTGCGCGAAATGAAAATAGCGAATGCGTTGGAAAAGCGCAGTGTAGACGCAAATTTAAGGACTTTAATGATGATTTACGACTGCTTCTTGTATTACGATGAAGATATGCTTCTTGATATCAGGCTGAATACGCTAGCAGGCGTTGTTGATCGCTTCGTTATTGTTGAGTCAACGCATACCTTTACCGGCAAAAAGCGGCAGCTTCACTTTGACATAAATAAATACGGTCCTTTTAAAGATAAAATTATTTATGTTGTGCATGATGAAACACCTCTCATGAAAGCCTCTGACGGCGGCGATCAGCGTCAGGACGGTCTGGTGGTGGATGCATGGGCGAATGAAGCCGCGCAGAGAAATGCCATCATGCAGGGCCTCAAAAGTGCTAAAGATGATGATTTGATTTTAATTTCCGATGTGGACGAGATTTTTTCACCACAGGTTATCGGCTCTATCAACGCGAATAAACTCTGCACAACGCTTTATCAAAACTTTTATAATTATCAGTTTAATCTGCAGGTTTTTAATACAGATAACACCCCAAGAAAATGTAAACTGCCGAGAGCCACAAAATATAAAAACCTCGTTCATTTTTTTGGCGGCGAGCCTGAGTCATTCAGAAATCTTAAACGCACCAGAAGCGTCAAAAACTGGTCCTGGCTTAAATGGAACTGGTTCAAACTTAACAATCGCATCATTGAAAATAGTGGCTGGCATTTCTCATGGGTTATGACCCCTGAACGCATCTCTGAAAAAATGTCCACCATCTCCCACACAGAATACGATCTGCCTGAGTTCAACAACCCGGAACATATCATGAAGGTGATAAAAAACGCCGAAGATATCTGGGGACGAGACAGGAAGTTAATCAGGCAAGAGCTGTCGGCAGACAGTTTCCCCGAGTATATCGTTAACAACAAAGATAAATTCAGGGAATTCATTATTTAACTATCAGGCCGGGCCTTTACTTCACCGACGAAGATTCCACAGCGATCGCCAGGACACAATTTTTTAACAAAGATGCCAAAAAACCCTGGACGTACGCGGTCCTGAGTATGTTATGGTTTAGTCAGGATAGGGAACTGTCCAGCCATTCTCGGGGTTTTCGGTCCATAACCGAAGAAACCTTTTGAGAAACATAGAGATAAAAAGAGACCGAATACGATTCCTGTTTCTGCCAGCCTTTATCTGTTTTTTTTATTTATCAAGTAGTTAAAAACAAAAGCGAGCAAAAACCGAACTGAAATAGCTGCAAATACGTGCACTAAATTTCAAATACTTGTCACTTTTTTCGTGTGCATTCGTGTTTTTATCGTGGATGCGCACACAAAATCATAGTGTTATTAGCTCATTAAATTAGCATGTTGCTGTCTGCATGGCATGAACATTTCCGGTAAGAAATCTATCCCATATGAGTATTATTATCTTTCTACATTAAGCTAATGGTTAGGCTCGTTGTTACCAATCATCGTCAACACAAAACTCAGGTCCCCAAAGTTCTGCATCTCTTGGCATAGGCTGAGAACTTTGTATCTCGTGTATTCGGCCACACTCAACAATTAGTTTGTCCATTTGAGCGTCTAAGTCAGCCGTCTTGTGGGCAGGGGGATACCAGAAGTCAAGTAAAACGGCATTGCGCTCTGACGTCACTAAATAGATAAGATAAGCATCGCTGGTTGGGGTTATTTTTCTTTTACCGGTTTTAGGATCTTTCTTCCCAGTCTTCCAGTCATTCCAACATTGCTCTGTTCCGCTGTAGCCATGATTATCTGAATACAGCCCGACATCTACATGAACTTTTCTGAGATGATAAGCGAGGATTTCAGGCGGTCGCGCAAAAGCAGTATCTTTGCCAAATTGATGGTGATGAGCATATCGCCAATGCTGGATGAACGCATCTTTGAACGGAACTAACTCTGGTACTTTCCCAAACTTTCCGGTAAACACCTTTCCCTGGTATTCATTCTGCATCGTCGTAAAGCTCTTCCTGCATTTCATCCAGTGAACGGGAAATCATCCGCATAGACAATTCCGAAGCCTCTGCATGTGATAGCTTTGGAACATTGATAGTCACGCGCTGATTTGCAGGGAAAGCAAATTTTACATCCTTGCAGTCAAACTTCTTGGCTTTATACGCATGCACGCAAGCATCAACTTCTAGCAAATGCTTTGCCAAAACTTCACCATTTAGGGCCATATAGACTAGGTGATAATTCCCTTTAGCATCCACAGTGACTACTGACCTTTCCTTGAACCGCTCAACCCGGACTCTTTTTGCAGCACTTCCTTCCATCTTCCTCTGAGCAACCACACGCGCCACTGCTTCAAGCAGTTGCTGCTTGCCGAGTTTGGGATGAGGTTTTTTAGTGTGCATGGTATATCCAAGTATGTTTCGTCCAATATTGACAATAGTACTTTAGTCATCTCAAAACATCAAAGACAGTGATTGAAAAAACAGCACATGAGTTAGGGCGTGGTACTGTTTAAGTGCTACATAACAGGACAGTCATCAAACTCTTGTGTGCGCATATCATTTACCGCGTGCAAAATCACGCCGAAAATCCCGTCATCATCTTCCGTGTTTATCCTGTACTTGCGACCGTCACCGCCCAGGCGTTCCAGATGCTTATATGGGAGAGTCCTGAATCGCCGTATATGAAACTCCCCCGCCAGCTTGCAGACGACCACCGAACCGTCGCAAGGTGTAGCCGAGCAATCCACGATAAGAAGCGCTCCCTGAGTTATACCTGCACGCCAGTATGTGTTTGCCGCCTTCATGAAATATGTGGCGCTCGGGTGAGAAATGAATAACTTATCCAGCGAGATCCGCTCTTCAATGTAGTCAGTAGCTGGTGAAGGAAAACCCATCTCAAAGCCCCCCATTAGGATTGAACAGTATAAAGGTGCGTGCTTCCCCTTCATCGGAAGAGATATCCTTGAAGGTCGTAACGTAACACTCGATCCAGTTGTTAGCCTGCTTCAGCGTCCAGTTCCAGTTGACCGCCTCCAGCTGTTTAACAAAATCTTTCGTGGTGACGGTGCGCCGCCCAGATTGCTCGATTTTTACAGCGGCGCGGAAAGCGCCCTCTATTTCGTATTGTCTCGGCATGATCCGCCCTCTCGAAATACTGTTTATTCATACAGTATATTTTATCGTTAAGGCAGATCAAGCGAGATTTTTTACTGGTGAGTTACGTAGCTGAATTCAGATAGAAATTAGTATTCATCCCACTCACCAAACACTAAAGGCTCTCCATAACCGCAGCGGCGATACTCTTTGGTTGAGTTGTAAGGCCAGTAAAACTGACGGCATGCGCCTTCACTAACGCCAGTTGCGACCACGCGCACCGCCCCCGCGGTTTCCACCGGATAGTGGTTGTCTGCAGTGGCGTTACTGCTCAGGCTCTGGAAGTAATCGCCTGGTGCGGTCAGTTCATCCAGGTCCTGATCCTTCGGTAATGAATCAGTGGCCATAGGCGCGGCACCGACATCCTCCGCGCTCAGGCTGTCTCTGGTTGCCAGCTCACCCAGCCCAATATGATCGCGCGCTTCCGCCTGAGACTCTTCACCCGCTGCAGCGATTTCAGATAGGTTATTTTCAATCCGTAAATACTCTTCAATGACCTCTGCTGCGATCACCCTGATGGTTCTCGATGCGGAAACGCCAGAATTTACCCCCGTCACCGCGACCGTTGCCGTTCCGCCGCTGCGCGCTTCAATTTCACCATCAATGAACGTTAACACCGATGAATCTGAAGAGCTGTACTGTACGGGTTCGGTAAAATTGAGAGGTGTAAAAACAATGCCGGTAGTGAAAGTTTCACCTTCTAACATCTCATCAGGCGATACCAGTTCGATTTTCGTTAGCCAGATTTGCTGCGCTACCGTCGCCGTGCCCGTCACCGTCCCAGCTTCAGTCTGAACAGTAGCTATCACGGTTTGCTCGCCAGCCTTACCAGCTGACGAACTGTACAAGCCACTTCCGTTTATACTCCCCAGCGAAGCATCTGCAACATTCCACGAAATGACATATCCAGCAGCCACACTTGCAGGAAGAATGGTGCCTGTGAACTGGCGGTTTTCCCCTGCCTTAATTGTTCCTGTTGCTGGTGCGACAACAATAGATGTCGGATATTCAACACCTTCCTGTTCTTCCGCCTGATCTGTTTTGATGATGTACATGGCTGCAATATTTCTCGGCCTTGTTTCATTCCCGCCTTCCTCAGACGTACCGGCATTAGTAGTGATGCGGGTATATTTTCCAGGCCAGTAAACACCACGTATAGCTCTTGGACCTACAAGTCCATCACTGGCTCGTTCTACAGGCGCGGAATGGGAATGTTTTTCCAAAGCGCTTAGTTGTTCGCTGCCAACATCTCTTCCAACATCAGGATCGACGCCTGCGCCATTATCCCAGGCACGAATAAAACGGCCCCTCCAGTCTGGTACTCTGCCAGACGGGTATTGCTTGAACAGCTCTGGATTTTCAGAGGTATTAAACGCCTGTCCGTTTAATTCGATCCATCCATCTGGCGGAACCCTGCCCCCCCAAAGCACAATTGCTCCGACAGGAAGAATGAAAGGAGTAACCGTTGTATTTATAGACTCTTCAATCTTGTCTTCGAGTTTATCGGTTACCCTTTTCAGGCGGCGCGGAGAAATGATAAGGGTGCCACTGACACCCGCATCTGTTTCTTGATCACTTGCTTCAGCAAAAATAAACTCCTGCCACTTAGCCGCATCGGATCCAGGCGTAGAAGTGTTGTTATCGACCAATGACACGTAATTTTTAAAAGCCGCAGCATTCGTTGATCGATAACGAATGACGGTGCCAACTGAATAGGGGAAGGCTGAACCGTTGTTATCGGCGGGGGTAATAAACTCAGGGAACGCGGCTGTCTGGTACTGGCGCAGAGCAACAGTAACGGCGTTGAACATGAAGTTCATCACGTCACGCTCGACGGCCTTTGCGTTGGCATCCGCATCCATATCTTTTTCATAATCCAGCGGCCAGCCCTGAGGCCAGTTTACGGAACCATCGGAGGTAACAGTTTCGGGAATGTTTGAAGTATCGCCGTTAGACGCGAACGGCACGCGAAAGAATACCTGATCCATATTTACCTCTTAGCTCATTCCATTCTGGGAAGGGGTTGTTCCTGCCAGCAGACGCATACCAACCTTGCACTGAAGGATTGCTCCCCCTTCAATGCTTGCGACCTCTTCAAGCGTGGACAGGCTCCATGATTTATATGGCTTGTCGGCCATAATCACCGAAATAGTCACTTTTACAGAGGATGCGGTTACGTCAGAACCCGTGATGAAATATTGGGCTGGGATGTATTCACCATTTTCATTCGTGAAAAAATACTGCGGTTCGGCTGCAATATAGCGATGTATACCTACCCCCCCAAGCTGGGTTATCCCTAGCGGGTTGGCCAGATCTACCTGCATGGTATAAACCCGCGTACCGTCAGCAAGACTTTTGAACGTGTCCAGTAAGCCATTGAGTGTGGAGGTAGAGAATTTTGGAATAATGGGGTGAACGCCATTTACAAACAATCCGTCAGCATTCAACTTCACCAGATTGGTTTTTAGGGGATCAACCTCTACCGAAGCGTTTACCTGAAGCCATTCAAGAAAATCATCTTCGGTCCCCTCATTTCCAGCATCCAGCCATATTTGATATGAAGAACGGCCGTCATCGCCTTTCTTACCTTCCATCGATTCAAGATATGCCTCTTCGCTCGTATCTTTCCCATCAGGCTGAGCGGCGGCCCATATGTCATAGGCAGATGCACCAGCTGAACCATTAGCAATGGGGCCAACCTGATTAACACGCAGATGACTGCCATACGGGTCTTGTGTTATTTGAAAAATACGAGTATCACGTTTAACAGTGATTATTTCTGGAACACCATAACTTCCATCAAGCCGATACATGGTTTCAAGTGGAGTAATGAATGTAACGTATCCAGTTCCATTAGCAAATGCAGAAAACCTTATATTCTGAAGTTCATGAAATTGCACATCCCATTCGGATAAATCAAAGGTAACAGTGCAATTGTTTGCAACGATGTAATAATTTAAATTAATGAACTTATTTAAATCCGGTTTAATTACCTCATCATTACTAACAATTACAACTTTACTTTTTTGTGTGAGAATCACCCCTCCGCCTTTAATCGGTTCAATACCATCCACTGAAATATTGGCTTTCTGCCACTCCAGATAATCAGCCTCGCTCCCTTCATTTCCTTCATCAAGCCATAGCTGATAAGCCGATTTGCCTGGTTCTCCTTCCTTATCTTCCATGAATTTCAGAAACGCCTCGTCGCTGATGTCAGCGCCTTCCGGCTGCTTACTGGTCCAAAAGCTGTAAGCAGACTCACCATCCTTGCCAGGCTCATAAGGAGTTAAACGCCTTAATATAAGCTTGCTATCGTGAGAGGACTGGGTAATTTCAATAATTGTTACTTTGGTATCAATTCTGAAAACCTCAGGCTCACCAACAGTACCATCGTTATTAATTACAAGACCATTGCCAGGGGCGACAATTGAAAACTCACCTGAACTGTTATTTGTAAGTATGATTTTATAATTCTGACTTTCGTTAAAATCAAAATCCCACTTAGAGAAATCAAGCCTGAGATAGCCGTTAGTTCCAAAATAGATTCTGTAAGTAATGCTAATCGCCTCATTTAAATATTCGGCTTTAAATGTAGTTGGGGAACCCTGCGAGTTTGCCAAGCGATAGGCTACTGGTGAGAGACAAAAATTGCCCCCTTGTGCATTAATCCCATCAACGGAAATTAATGTTGATAGTTCTTCCAGCGGTACTTTTCGGGTTTCATTATCCTGAACAACTGGAAAAAATTCTTTTCCTGTTAACTTCTCTGTATCGGGAAGTTCAGAGATTGCCACGCCAGCACTGCCAGATTTTAACGCTACCAACTTTTTAGCAGACGTGGAAATTCGCCCCGCAGACTTGCGCCCGCCAGGTAATCTTTTATTTGCCATTTTTGGCTCCTGATTAATTTATTTTAAGAGGCTCGGATTCGAGTTCCAGCGCCTCACAGTCCAGAGTGACCAGAAGTGCGCGAGCAACAACCGTTGCTGGTGGGGTGATGGTTGAAAGGGAGAATTTACCCTCAGAATCAGTGACGGCACGCTGGACGCGCTGCACGCCGTCAGAACCGGTAATAACTATCGTCACGTCCTGATCGGAAACGTCGAGTTCGTTAACGATGATTTGACCTGATAGCACGCCTTCAGCCCAGCTTAATTTGATCGAGCCGTAGTAATAAATTGGCGGCCGACCATCACCGTACCAGAACGGTGCATGACCGAAATTATTGTTGTGTCTCCCAAAGCCGAAGGGTTTACGTTTAATGATGCGGAACTTTCGCATTCCCACACCCTGAGGACGGGGGATCAAATCGTAGTCTTCCACCAGCTGTTGCACAGCAACGCTTACGGTGACGGACCTTTACTCCGGCCGGTACCTCGATCAGCCCATCGCCTTCGAATTCCACAACATCCGTTGAGAAACTTTCTGGCTGGCGCTGCAAACCTGCAAACGCGGCGATGCGGTCAAGTTGCTGGCGCTTCGCCGCGTTAGGGTCTGTCGCGTGATAAGCGTTAATAACCTCTTCATCAAGGTTTGCGAAAAGTTCGGCCCAGATAGCGATCGCCATGCCGTCAGGCGTTTCAGGCGAGAGGTTCCAGCCGCTGTCTATTGTGAGATACTTCTCTGTGATCTCGTCTTTGTATTCCTGGAGAGTCGTTCCCGTCACTCCGTCTTTCGTGATTTCAGCCATCAGAGATCCTTGTCGTACAGGAATTCAAACTGCTCGTTATTGATGTCGGTCAGCGTGGCCCTAATCGTGAACGTGCGCTTTCTGGTGTCGCTATCCATATCAAACGTGTTGATCGCCAGCACTCCCTTTGTGGAGAGAATGCGCTGTTTTATGTTGGCTTCAGCGATATCGCGCGAGGATTTACCGAGGATGCTCTGAAACCACGGCGTTCCATCAGTGGCATCAAGGAAATACTCCCCCAAAAAAAGACGAAGCCTGCAAATGCAGGCTTGTCTGGTTTCTTCCTTTCCAGTAACAAAGTGATCACCACTTGTGACAATATCACCTCTAAAGAAATTTCTTATCAATTGCCCCCTCCTAAATCTAAGGACTATTTTTTAAGAGCGATAGCCAAACGCTTTTCTTACCCCCCTTAGAATAGGCATAACTGTGTAGATATAATTGCTATCTTTAGGTATGGCTTCTAAGAAGAACTCAAACGCATAGCGTTTCGAAACAAAATAATTTTTAATC
>NZ_JADBQM010000023.1:0-135806 GCF_014895895.1 Enterobacter cloacae complex sp. P14RS | reverse complement strand
CCCATGTGAGAGTAGGGAACTGCCAGGCATCAATCAAGAAGAACCCCGTACCGTAAGGTGCGGGGTTTTTTGCTTTTGTTTTTCTCCCTCTCCCTGAAACTTTCTCACCTTCGACTTGCAGGCTCGACATTCATACCATTTCTGGGTATCGTTAGCTGTCTGGATGTCTAAACGTTTATACGTATATTGTGAGGAAGTAAGGTTATGCCGATTCGGGTGCAGGACGAGCTACCAGCCGTCAATTTCTTACGTGAAGAGAACGTCTTCGTGATGACGGCTTCACGCGCGACAGGTCAGGAAATTCGCCCGCTGAAGGTTCTCATCCTCAACCTGATGCCGAAAAAGATTGAGACGGAGAATCAGTTTCTGCGTCTGCTGTCGAACTCCCCGCTGCAGGTCGATATTCAACTGCTGCGTATTGATGCCCGCGAGTCACGTAACACGCCCTCTGAGCATCTGAATAACTTCTACTGTAACTTCGAAGATATTCGGGGGGAAAACTTCGACGGACTGATTGTGACAGGCGCGCCGCTCGGTCTGGTTGAATTTAACGATGTTGCTTACTGGCCGCAGATCAAACAGGTGCTGGAATGGGCAAAAGATCACGTCACGTCAACGCTGTTTGTCTGCTGGGCGGTACAGGCCGCACTCAACATTCTCTACGGTATTCCCAAGCAAACCCGCACTCAAAAGCTCTCCGGCGTATACGAACACCACATTCTTCATCCACACGCGCTGCTGACGCGTGGTTTTGATGACACCTTCCTGGCCCCGCATTCCCGCTACGCCGATTTTCCGGCCCAGCTGATTCGTGATTACACCGATCTGGAGATCCTGGCCGAAACGGAAGACGGGGATGCCTACCTGTTTGCCAGTAAAGACAAACGTATCGCGTTCGTTACCGGCCATCCTGAGTATGATCCCGATACTCTCGCATCAGAGTATTTCCGTGATGTCGAAGCGGGTCTTAATCCGGATATCCCGTACAACTATTTCCCGAAAAACGATCCGCAAAACAAACCAGGAGCCACCTGGCGCAGCCACGGAAATCTGCTGTTCACTAACTGGCTCAACTATTACGTCTACCAGATTACGCCGTACGATCTTCGCCACATGAATCCGACGCTGGAGTAATCGTCTGCATTAAACGATCCTAAAGCGTTTCAGCTATTCAGATCAGGCACCTTCGGGTGCCTTTTTTATTTCCGAAATCCCGTTCAACATACCAGGAAACTTTAACTCCATATTAATCATCATGTTGCGTTGTAATTAAAATTAAAATGGAAATTGTTTTTGATTTTGGAAAAATTATAGATAGTCTTAATTCTGCTGAGCGAAAACTACACAACGATCTTTCGTTCGCATTGGGGGCGTGATTTTGGATCTTTGATGAGGAGCAGAACGATGACTCAACAGGCAACCACGGTCGATGAATTGACCTTTACCCAGCCGAATGGTGAGCAAGAACAGCAGGTTTTGACGGCCGAAGCGGTAGAGTTTCTGACTGAGCTGGTGACCCGCTTTACGCCGCAGCGCAATAAGCTGCTGGCGGCACGCATTCACCAACAGCAGGAAATCGATAACGGCAAGTTGCCAGGATTTATTTCGGAAACTGCTTCCATTCGTCGTGGTGAGTGGAAAATCCGCGGCATTCCTGAAGATTTACAGGATCGTCGCGTTGAGATCACTGGTCCGGTAGAGCGCAAAATGGTGATCAACGCCATGAACGCCAACGTTAAAGTCTTTATGGCCGATTTTGAAGACTCGCTGGCCCCGGACTGGAACAAAGTTATCGACGGGCAGATCAACCTGCGCGATGCCGTCAACGGCACCATCAGCTACACCAACGAAGCCGGGAAAATCTACCAGCTCAAACCGAATCCGGCGGTGCTGATCTGTCGCGTACGAGGTCTGCACCTCCCTGAAAAACATGTCACATGGCGTGGAGAAGCCATTCCGGGCAGCCTGTTTGATTTCGCACTTTATTTCTTCCATAACTACAAAAACCTGATGGCAAAAGGTAGCGGTCCCTATTTCTATCTGCCAAAAACGCAGGCCTGGCAGGAAGCCGCCTGGTGGAGCGAAGTATTTAGCTACGCGGAAGATCGCTTCAACCTGCCGCGCGGCACGATCAAGGCCACGCTGCTGATTGAAACGCTGCCCGCCGTGTTCCAGATGAATGAAATTCTGCATGCCCTGCGCGACCACATTGTCGGCCTGAACTGCGGACGCTGGGACTATATCTTCAGCTACATCAAAACCCTGAAAAATTATCCCGATCGCGTACTGCCGGACCGCCAGGTCGTGACCATGGATAAACCCTTCCTGAGCGCCTATTCGCGTCTGCTGATTAAAACCTGCCACAAGCGCGGTGCCTTTGCGATGGGCGGCATGGCGGCCTTTATTCCGAGCAAAGACGCGGAGCGCAATAATCAGGTGCTCAACAAGGTGAAAGCCGATAAAGAGCTGGAAGCCCGTAACGGTCACGACGGCACGTGGATTGCCCATCCGGGCCTGGCCGATACGGCGATGGAGGTCTTCAATCGCGTACTCGGCGATAACAAAAATCAGCTGTTTGTCACGCGCGAAGAAGATGCCCCAACGGCTGAAGAACAGCTGCTGGCACCGTGCGCGGGCGAGCGAACGGAAGAGGGGATGCGTGCCAATATTCGCGTCGCGGTCCAGTACATCGAAGCGTGGATCTCCGGCAACGGCTGCGTGCCTATCTACGGCCTGATGGAAGATGCTGCCACGGCGGAAATTTCGCGCACCTCTATCTGGCAGTGGATCCACCATCAAAAAACGCTCAGCAACGGCAAGCCGGTCACCAAAGCCCTGTTCCGTCAGATGCTGGCCGAAGAGATGCGGGTCATCCAGGACGAGCTGGGCGAACACCGCTTCAGCAGCGGACGCTTTGACGACGCAGCGCGCCTCATGGAGCAAATCACCACATCAGATGACTTAATCGACTTCCTGACCCTGCCGGGCTACCGCTTCCTGGCGTAACTCACCACATAACAATATGGAGCATCTGCACATGAAAACCCGTACCCAACAAATCGAAGAATTAAAGAAAGAGTGGACTCAACCGCGCTGGGAAGGCATCCGCCGTCCTTACAGCGCGGAGGACGTGGTGAAATTACGCGGCTCGGTCAACCCGGAATGCACGCTGGCACAGAACGGTGCGGCGAAAATGTGGAAGCTGCTGCACGGTGGCTCCAAAAAGGGTTATATCAACAGCCTCGGTGCGCTGACCGGCGGTCAGGCATTGCAGCAGGCGAAGGCCGGCATAGAAGCCATTTACCTTTCCGGCTGGCAGGTCGCGGCGGACGCCAACCTGGCCTCCAGCATGTATCCGGATCAATCTCTTTATCCGGCCAACTCGGTACCGTCGGTGGTGGATCGGATCAACAATACCTTCCGCCGCGCGGATCAGATCCAGTGGGCCGCAGGCATCGAGCCCAACGATCCGCGTTTTATTGATTACTTCCTGCCGATCGTGGCGGATGCGGAAGCGGGCTTCGGCGGAGTGCTGAACGCCTTCGAACTGATGAAATCGATGATTGAGGCCGGTGCAGCGGCCGTTCACTTCGAAGACCAGCTTGCGTCGGTGAAGAAGTGCGGGCATATGGGCGGAAAAGTTCTCGTCCCGACCCAGGAAGCGATTCAGAAGCTGGTTGCCGCGCGTCTCGCTGCTGACGTGCTCGGCGTGCCGACGCTGGTGATTGCCCGTACCGATGCGGATGCGGCAGACCTGATTACCTCTGACTGCGATCCGTACGATAGCGAATTTATTACCGGCGAGCGCACCAGCGAGGGGTTCTATCGCACGCATGCCGGTATCGAACAGGCCATCAGCCGCGGCCTGGCCTATGCCCCTTACGCCGACCTGGTCTGGTGTGAAACGTCCACGCCGGATCTGGCGCTGGCGAAGCGCTTTGCCGATGCGATTCATGCGAAATATCCGGGCAAACTGCTGGCCTACAACTGTTCGCCGTCCTTCAACTGGCAGAAAAAGCTGGATGACAAAACCATCGCCAGCTTCCAGCAGCAGCTGTCGGATATGGGCTACAAGTACCAGTTCATCACCCTGGCAGGCATCCACAGCATGTGGTTCAACATGTTCGACCTGGCGCACGCTTACGCGCAGGGGGAGGGCATGAAGCACTACGTTGAGAAGGTGCAGCAGCCGGAGTTTGCCGCTGGTAAAGACGGCTATACCTTTGTTTCTCACCAGCAGGAAGTGGGTACGGGCTACTTTGATAACGTGACGACCATCATCCAGGGAGGCGCCTCATCCGTTACCGCCTTAACGGGGTCAACCGAAGAAGCACAGTTTTAAACTTTTCCCCCTCTCCCCTCCGGGGAGAGGGACGGGGTGAGGGGGAATATATGTCGCGTGGCCTGGAATTGCTGATTGCCCAAACCATTCTGCAGGGCTTTGATGCCCAGTATGGTCGTTTTCTGGAAGTGACCTCCGGCGCGCAGCAGCGCTTCGAACATGCAGACTGGCATGCGGTTCAGCAGGCCATGAAGCAGCGTATTCATCTCTATGACCACCATGTGGGTCTGGTGGTGGAGCAGCTGCGCTGTATTACCGACGGTAAAAGCCCGGACGCGGCATTTTTACTGCGCGTGAAAGAGCATTACACCCATCTGTTACCCGACTACCCTCGCTTCGAGATTGCGGAGAGCTTTTTCAACTCCGTCTATTGCCGGTTATTTGACCACCGCTCATTATCTCCTGAGCGGTTATTTATCCTCAGCTCCCAGCCTGAGCGCCGCTTCCGTACCATTCCGCGTCCGCTGGCGAAAGATTTCTTTCCCGATCGCGGGTGGGAAAAGCTCCTGCATCGCATCTTAACGGATTTGCCGCTGCGCCTGCCGTGGGAGAACAAGCTCCGGGATATCGGCTATATCCATGCGCATCTTCGTGAAACCTACGGCGAGGAGGTGCTCAGCCGCAGCCATTTGCAGGTGGCCAACGAGCTTTTCTACCGGAATAAGGCCGCCTGGCTGGTGGGCAAACTGGTTACGCCGACGGCCATTGTGCCGTTTCTGTTGCCCATTCACCGTACCGACGACGGCGAACTGTTTGTCGATACCTGCCTGACCACCAGCGCCGAGGCCAGCATCGTATTTGGCTTCGCCCGCTCCTATTTCATGGTGTACGCCCCGCTGCCTGCCGCCCTGGTGGAGTGGCTGCGCGAGATCCTGCCGGGTAAAACCACCGCCGAGCTGTATATGGCGATTGGCTGTCAGAAGCATGCCAAAACGGAAAGTTACCGGGAATACCTGCGCTATGTCACCGCGGCTGATGAGCAGTTTATCGAAGCGCCAGGTATCCGCGGCATGGTGATGCTGGTCTTCACGCTGCCGGGCTTCGACCGGGTCTTTAAGGTGATAAAAGACAGATTCGCCCCGCAGAAAGAGATGACCGCAGCCCACGTCCGCGCCTGCTATCAGCTGGTAAAAGAGCACGATCGCGTCGGGCGAATGGCCGATACCCAGGAGTTTGAAAACTTTGTGCTGGATAAGCAGCAGATCGATCCGGCGCTCATGTCGCTGTTAATGCAGGAAGCGCCGACGAAAATCACCGATCTGGGCGATAAAATAGCGATTAGCCATCTCTATATTGAGCGCCGTATGGTGCCGCTCAATATCTGGCTGGAACAGTCAGAGGGCCAGGCATTACGTGATGCCATCGAAGAGTACGGCAACGCCATCCGCCAGCTCGCCGCCGCCAATATCTTCCCTGGCGATATGCTGTTTAAAAACTTCGGCGTCACCCGGCACGGGCGGGTGGTGTTCTACGATTACGATGAAATTTGCTACATGACCGAGGTGAACTTCCGCGATATCCCGCCGCCCCGTTACCCGGAGGATGAGCTCTCCAGCGAGCCGTGGTACAGCGTTTCGCCGGGCGATGTGTTTCCCGAGGAGTTTCGCCACTGGCTGTGTGCGGACCCACGCATCGGGCCGTTATTTGAAGAAATGCATGAAGATCTGTTCCACGCCAGCTACTGGCGCGGGCTACAAACGCGGATCAAAAATGGGCACGTGGAGGATGTGTACGCTTACCGCCGCAAGCAGCGGTTTTGTGTGCGGTTTAACGAATCCCACCATACGCCAGCGTCACCTCTTTCGCGGCCTTAATCACCAGCGCGCCCAGCTCGGTCACCCGGTCGTCGGTCATACGTGAGATGGGGCCAGAGATGGAGATCGCAGCAAACGGCTCGCGATGTTCGTCGAAAATACAGGCCGCGAGGCAGCGCAGCCCAAGGGCATGTTCTTCGTCATCAAACGAATAGCCGCGCTTGCGGGTCAACGCCAGATCTTCTTTCAGATGCACCGGCGACACCAGCGTGGCGTGGGTGTAGGCGTGCAGCCCTTTACGGTGCAGCAGCCCCGTCACCTGCTCTTCGCTGAGCTGCGACAAAAACGCTTTCCCCGCCCCGGAGGCGTGCATCGGCAGCTTGCCGCCAATCGGCGCGGACATGCGCATCAGCTGCGTGCACTGCACCTGGTCGATGATAATCGCCTGGTGGTCGCTCTGGTCGAGCACCGCAAGGTTCACCGTCTCGCCGGACTCCTCCATCAGCTTGCGCAGGATCGGGTGCACAATCGCCAGCAGGTTACGGCTCTGCAGGAAGCTGCTACCCACGATAAACGCATGCGCGCCCACCGCCCAGTGCCCCAGCTCGCCGACCTGGCGGACAAAGCCCAACTGCTGCATGGTGGTCAGCAGGCGGTGCGTGGTGGAGTTCGGCAGGCCAGCCTGCTGGGCCAGCTCCGTCAGGGCCACGCTACCGTGCGACTCGGCTATCCACTCCAGCAGCTTCAGACCGCGCGTCAGGGATTGAACCTGTCCGCCGGGTTGTGCAGCGGCGGTGGCGGCAGGTTTTCTGCCGCGTTTGGCGGGAACGGTCGCGACCATGACGATCTCCTTTTTCTGTATCGTGGAAATCATTTTCGTTTTATTTGGTGAATTTGCAACCGCTTTCCTGACTGATCGGAGGAGTGATGGTGAACATGTCTCATGTTACCGCGGCGTGACTTTTCCACCCTGCGAGATTGTGCCAGTATGGAACGCAGCCTTTTGGCCTTGTTGAGCGTTGTCGGGAGCAAGTGTGAGCAGCAAAGTAGAGCAACTGCGTGCGCAGTTAAATGAACGAATTCTGGTGCTGGACGGCGGCATGGGCACCATGATCCAGAGCTATCGTCTGAGCGAAGACGATTTCCGCGGCGAGTGCTTCGCCGACTGGCCCTGCGACCTGAAAGGAAACAACGACCTGCTGGTGTTGAGCAAGCCGTCCGTGATTAAGGATATCCACAACGCCTACTTCGAAGCGGGTGCGGATATTGTAGAAACCAACACCTTCAACTCGACAACCATCGCCATGGCGGATTACCAGATGGAATCCCTGTCGGCGGAGATCAACTATGAGGCGGCCAGGCTCGCCCGCGCCTGTGCCGACGAGTGGACGGCCCGCACGCCGGACAAGCCGCGCTACGTTGCCGGGGTGCTTGGCCCGACCAACCGCACCGCGTCGATTTCACCGGACGTCAACGATCCGGCGTTTCGTAATATCACCTTTGACCAGCTGGTTACGGCGTATCGTGAATCGACCAAAGCGCTGGTGGAAGGTGGCTCCGACCTGATCCTGATTGAAACGGTGTTCGATACCCTCAACGCCAAAGCCGCGATATACGCGGTGAAAGAGGAGTTTGAGGCGCTGGGCGTTGACCTGCCGATCATGATCTCCGGCACCATCACCGACGCCTCCGGGCGTACCCTGTCCGGCCAGACAACCGAAGCGTTTTATAACTCCCTGCGCCACGCCGACGCGCTCTCCTTCGGCCTGAACTGCGCGCTGGGACCAGACGAACTGCGTCAGTACGTGCAGGAGCTTTCGCGCATCGCCGAATGCTACGTTACCGCGCATCCGAACGCCGGTCTGCCGAACGCGTTTGGCGAGTACGATCTGGATGCTGACACCATGGCGGCGCAAATCCGCGAGTGGGCCGAGTCAGGCTTCCTGAACATCGTCGGCGGCTGCTGCGGCACCACGCCGGAGCACATCGCCGCCATGAGCCGCGCCGTGGACGGGCTGCCGCCGCGCAAGCTGCCAGAGCTGCCGGTTGCCTGTCGCCTTTCCGGTCTGGAGCCGTTGACCATCGGCGACGACAGCCTGTTTGTGAACGTGGGTGAACGTACCAACGTTACTGGTTCCGCTAAATTCAAGCGCCTGATCAAAGAAGAGAAGTACAGCGAAGCGCTGGACGTCGCCCGCCAGCAGGTGGAAAGCGGGGCGCAGATTATCGATATCAACATGGACGAGGGGATGCTTGACGCCGAAGCGGCGATGGTGCGTTTCCTCAACCTGATTGCCGGTGAGCCGGATATCGCCCGCGTGCCGATCATGATTGACTCCTCCAAGTGGGAGGTCATCGAAAAAGGGCTGAAGTGCATTCAGGGCAAAGGCATCGTTAACTCCATCTCGATGAAAGAGGGCGTGGATATCTTTATCCACCACGCGAAGATGGTGCGCCGCTACGGTGCGGCCGTGGTGGTGATGGCCTTCGATGAGGTGGGCCAGGCCGACACCCGCGAGCGCAAAATTGAGATATGCCGCCGCGCGTACAAAATTCTGACCGAAGAGGTGGGCTTCCCGCCGGAAGATATTATTTTCGACCCGAACATCTTTGCCGTCGCGACCGGCATCGAAGAGCACAACAACTACGCCCAGGACTTTATCGGCGCGTGTGAAGACATCAAGCGCGAGCTGCCGCATGCGCTGATCTCCGGCGGCGTGTCGAACGTCTCGTTCTCGTTCCGCGGCAACGACCCGGTGCGTGAAGCGATCCACGCCGTGTTCCTCTACTACGCCATCCGCAATGGGATGGACATGGGTATCGTCAATGCTGGACAGCTGGCGATTTACGACGATCTGCCTGCCGAACTGCGCGATGCCGTAGAGGACGTGATCCTCAACCGTCGCGACGACGCCACCGAGCGCATGCTCGACCTGGCGGAAAAATACCGCGGCAGTAAATCGGATGAATCGGCCAATGTTCAGCAGGCCGAGTGGCGCGCCTGGGACGTGAAAAAGCGTCTGGAATACTCGCTGGTGAAAGGGATTACCGAGTTCATCGAGCAGGACACCGAGGAAGCGCGTCAGCAGGCAGCCCGCCCGATTGAGGTGATCGAAGGGCCGCTGATGGACGGCATGAACGTGGTTGGCGATCTGTTCGGCGAGGGCAAGATGTTCCTGCCGCAGGTGGTGAAATCCGCTCGCGTCATGAAGCAGGCAGTGGCTTATCTTGAACCCTTCATCGAAGCCAGCAAAGAGAAGGGCTCCAGCAACGGTAAAATGGTTATCGCCACCGTGAAGGGCGACGTGCACGACATCGGCAAAAACATTGTTGGCGTGGTGTTGCAGTGTAATAACTACGAAATTATCGACCTTGGCGTGATGGTTCCGGCGGATAAAATCCTCAAGACCGCGCGCGAAGTGAACGCCGATCTGATTGGCCTCTCCGGCCTGATTACGCCGTCGCTCGACGAAATGGTCAACGTGGCAAAAGAGATGGAGCGTCAGGGCTTCACCATTCCGCTGCTGATTGGCGGGGCGACTACCTCGAAAGCACACACGGCAGTGAAGATCGAGCAGAACTACAGCGGACCGACGGTTTACGTGCAGAACGCCTCGCGCACGGTGGGCGTGGTTTCCGCACTGCTCTCCGAGACTCAGCGCGACGATTTTGTGGCGCGCA
The DNA here is from genome assembly GCF_014895895.1 of Enterobacter cloacae complex sp. P14RS. Classification (NCBI taxonomy): domain Bacteria; kingdom Pseudomonadati; phylum Pseudomonadota; class Gammaproteobacteria; order Enterobacterales; family Enterobacteriaceae; genus Enterobacter; species Enterobacter cloacae complex sp. P14RS. The sequence goes on along the minus strand of NZ_JADBQM010000023.1, from coordinate 126,029 downwards.
CTCGCCAGGAGTACGAAACCGTTCGCGTACAGCACGGGCGCAAAAAACCGCGCACGCCGCCGGTGACGCTCGCTGCCGCACGCGATAACGACCTGGCCTTTGACTGGGCAAGCTATACGCCGCCGGTCGCGCATCGTCTGGGCGTGCAGGACGTGACGGCCAGCATCGAGACGCTGCGCAACTACATTGACTGGACGCCGTTCTTTATGACCTGGTCGCTGGCGGGCAAATATCCGCGCATCCTCGAAGATGAAGTCGTAGGCGAAGAGGCGAAGCGTCTGTTTAAAGACGCCAACGATATGCTGGACACGCTGAGCGCAGAGAAAACCCTCAACCCGCGCGGCGTGGTGGGGCTGTTCCCGGCGAACCGCGTGGGTGACGACGTAGAAATCTATCGCGATGAAACCCGCACCCACGTGCTGGCCGTGAGCCATCACCTGCGGCAGCAAACCGAAAAAGTGGGCTTTGCCAACTACTGCCTGGCGGATTTCGTTGCGCCGAAGCTGAGCGGGAAAGCTGACTATATCGGCGCCTTTGCGGTAACCGGCGGTCTGGAAGAAGACGCCCTGGCGGACGCGTTTGAAGCGCAACACGATGATTACAATAAGATCATGGTGAAAGCGATTGCCGACCGCCTGGCGGAAGCCTTTGCTGAATACCTGCACGAACGCGTACGTAAGGTGTACTGGGGTTACGCGGCGAATGAGAACCTCAGCAACGAGGAGCTGATCCGCGAAAACTACCAGGGCATTCGTCCGGCGCCGGGCTATCCGGCCTGTCCGGAACACACCGAAAAAGGCACTATCTGGAAACTGCTGGACGTAGAAGCGCATACCGGCATGAAGCTCACCGAGTCGTTCGCTATGTGGCCGGGCGCGTCCGTGTCGGGCTGGTACTTCAGTCATCCGGACAGCAAGTACTTCGCCGTGGCGCAGCTGCAGCGCGATCAGATCGAAGATTACGCCCTGCGCAAAGGCATGAGCGTGTCTGAAGTAGAGCGCTGGCTGGCGCCGAATTTAGGCTACGACGCGGACTAACGTCACTTTTCCTTACAACAAACAGGGCACCTCAACGGTGCCCTGTCTCTTTCTTACGTTTAAACCCTTATACTTAATCATAAAATCTATAACGATAAGGAGAACCCACTTCCGTGCTGACGTTGTTACATCTGCTTTCGGCAGTCGCACTGCTCGTATGGGGCACCCATATTGTCCGCACCGGCGTGATGCGCGTGTTCGGCGCGCGCTTACGTACCGTCCTCAGCGGCAGCGTTGAGAAGAAGCCGCTCGCCTTCTGCGCGGGGATTGGCGTCACGGCGCTGGTGCAAAGCAGCAATGCCACCACCATGCTCGTCACCTCCTTCGTGGCGCAGGATCTGGTCGCGCTCGCCCCGGCGCTGGTGATCGTGCTGGGTGCTGACGTCGGTACCGCGCTGATGGCGCGTATCCTGACGTTCGATCTCTCCTGGCTGTCGCCGCTGCTGATTTTCATCGGGGTTATCTTCTTTCTTGGCCGCAAACAAACGCGTGCCGGGCAGCTTGGCCGCGTGGGCATTGGCCTCGGACTGATTCTGCTGGCGCTGGAACTGATTGTGCAGGCGGTGACGCCTATCACCCAGGCGAACGGCGTGCAGGTCATCTTCGCCTCGCTGACCGGTGACATCATGCTGGATGCGCTGATCGGGGCAGTGTTTGCCATCATCAGCTACTCCAGCCTGGCCGCCGTGCTGCTGACGGCCACGCTCACCGCCGCGGGCGCGATCTCCTTCCCGGTGGCGCTGTGTCTGGTGATCGGCGCTAACCTCGGCTCTGGCCTGCTGGCGATGCTTAACAACAGCGCGGCCAATGCTGCCGCCCGCCGCGTGGCGCTGGGGAGTTTGCTGTTTAAGCTGGTGGGCAGCCTGATTATTCTGCCGTTTGTCCATCCGCTGGCAAACCTGATGGACAACCTCCCGCTGCCGAAAGCGGAGCTGGTGATCTACTTCCACGTCTTCTATAACCTGGTGCGCTGCCTGGCGATGGTGCCGTTTGCCGCACCGATGGCCCGCTTCTGCGAGCGTCTTATCCGTGATGAACCGGAGCTGGACGCGCGCCTTAAGCCGAAGCATCTGGATACCTCCGTGCTGGACACCCCCGCGCTGGCCATCGCCAACGCCGCCCGCGAAACGCTGCGCATGGGCGACGCGATGGAAACCATGCTCGAAGGGCTGAAAAAGGTGATGCACGGCGAGCCGCGCGAGGAGAAGGAGCTGCGCAGGCTGGCGGATGACATCAACGTGCTGTATACCGCCATCAAGCTCTATCTGGCGCGTATCCCGCAGGACGAGCTGGCGGAAGAGGAGTCCCGCCGCTGGGCGGAAATCATTGAGATGTCGCTTAACCTGGAGCAGGCCTCGGACATCGTTGAGCGTATGGGCAGTGAGATTGCCGACAAATCCCTGGCCGCGCGTCGGGCGTTCTCCGTGGAAGGGCTGAAGGAGCTGGAAGCGCTGCACGAAAAGCTGGTGAGCAACCTGAAGCTGGCGATGTCGGTGTTCTTCTCCAGCGACGTACCGAGCGCACGCCGCCTGCGCCGCAACAAGCATCGTTTCCGCATCCTCAACCGCCGCTACTCGCACGCCCACGTTGAACGTCTGCACCAGCAGAACGTGCAGAGCATCGAGACCAGCTCCCTGCACCTGGGGCTGCTGGGGGATATGAAGCGTCTTAACTCGCTGTTCTGCGCGGTGGCCTACAGCGTGATGGAACAGCCGGATGAAGATGACGAGCGGGATGAGTATTAATCTCTGAAAGCGCCTCGCAGATCCTCTCCATGAGGCGTGACCAAACTCCACTGAAAACGTAACGTCACTCCTCAGGTCATAAGCAGACCTGTGGAGTGAGACAATGTAATCTTTTATGTATAAAATTTTATACAGGGATGTGGTATGCTTTCAGAAAAACCAGCAATGAGACCCATTGCATGGATGGGGAGTGCCTTCGATGATTTGCTCGGCTTCCCGGAGGAAATCCGGCGGGATGCAGGGTATCAGCTACATCGATTACAGGCTGGATTAGAGGCGGCAGACTGGAAGCCGATCTCAGAGATTGGCAAAGGCGTTGCAGAGATACGGCTACGCGGTGACACGGGCGCATACCGAATCATCTATTTGGCTCGTTATGAGGATGCTGTTTACGTACTGCATTGCTTTAAGAAGAAAACGCAGCGGACATCAGGCCATGATAAATACATAGCAAAGGCACGTTTTCAGGCGGTGCTTGATGCTCGGAGAGGATGAAAATGGGAAGACGCGTTGATACAAAAATTCGGCATGTGACAGCTTCAGAAACGAACATTTTTGCTGAGCTGGGTTTTGAAGAAAGTGAAGCTAAACAGTTGCACGAAAGTGCCGAAAAAGAGGTTGAGCAGTTGCTTGCCATCAAGCGGCAACTGATGCAGGAAATTTCCTCGTGGATTGCGGAGAATAAACTGCGTCAGACTGACGCTGCCGTCAGGCTAAACGTCTCTCGTCCCCGCGTGTCTGATGTCGTGAACCTCAAAACCAGTAAGTTCACCCTTGATACGCTGATCATGATGTTATGTAAACTTGGAAAACCCGTCTCAGTTACCGTCGGCTAATCTTTTTTTCCAGTCCATACCTAAGGTATATTTCGCCCTTCACAGGAGAAACTATGCTGCCAACTCAATCAACCCGATTAAACAAGTACATTAGCGAGAGCGGGATCTGCTCACGTCGCGAGGCGGACCGTTACATTGAACAAGGTAACGTGTTCCTCAACGGCAAACGCGCCACTATCGGTGACCAGGTGGTCCCTGGCGACGTGGTTAAAGTGAATGGTCAGCTCATTGAACCGCGTGATGCTGAAGACCTGGTGTTTATCGCGTTGAACAAACCGGTTGGGATTGTCAGCACCACGGAAGACGGCGAGCGGGACAACATTGTTGATTTCGTGAACCACAGTAGCCGTATTTTCCCGATTGGCCGTCTGGATAAAGACTCTCAGGGGCTGATTTTCCTCACCAACCACGGCGACCTGGTGAACAAAATTCTGCGTGCCGGTAACGACCACGAGAAAGAGTACATCGTGACGGTGAACAAGCCGGTGACGGACGAATTTATCCGCGGCATGGGCGCAGGCGTGCCGATTCTGGGCACCGTGACGAAGAAGTGCAAGGTCAAAAAAGAAGCGCCCTTTGCGTTCCGTATCACGCTGGTGCAGGGCCTGAACCGCCAGATCCGTCGCATGTGCGAGTATTTTGGTTATGAAGTGACGAAGCTGGAACGTACGCGCATCATGAACGTCAGCCTGTCCGGGATCCCGCTGGGCGAGTGGCGTGACTTAACGGACGACGAGCTGATCGAGCTGTTCAAGCTTATCGAAAACTCCTCGTCCGAAGCGAAGCCGAAAGCCAAAGCCAAACCGAAAACGCAGGCGATTAAACGTCCGGTAGTTAAGGCACCGCAGGCGGAAGAGAAAGGGCGGGGCAAGCCGGGTAACGGAAAACGCTTTACCCAGCCGGGTCGCAAAAAGAAAGGGCGCTGATTAGCGCCTTCCACGGGTTGATGTATTGGCGGACCAGGAAAAGGTCGCCTCTGCATCCGGCTTATAAGCCTGCTCTTTTTTCAGCTTGCGGGCTTTTTTCGCCGTAGCCTCACGTTGCGCCATCAGCTTGTCGATGTACTCTTTTTTAACCTGATTGGTTTCGGCGTTCGTCAGCGTGCGGCCATGGGCGATGCGGGCGCGGTCGAGAAGCGTTTTCAGTTCGCGCTGCTCGGCTTCCGTCATGTCTTTCTGGGTCAATCGTGGTGTAGCCATTGCTGAAGCCTCCTGATGGGGAGGCTTCAGTGTAAAGCAAGCCGCGTCAATTAACCCTGCTTCAGCGCATCTTTTTTCGGTTGCTCATCAATCGGCTTACCGGACCAGTAGCCCGCCAGCAGCGAGCCGGACAGGTTGTGCCAGACGGAGAACAGCGCGCCCGGCAGGGCCGCCAGCGGTGAGAAGTAAATTTTACCCAGCGCCGCTGCCAGGCCGGAGTTCTGCATGCCTACCTCGATTGCCAGCGTGCGGCAGGTGGACTCGTCAAAGCCAAACAGCTTCCCGCCCCAGTATCCGCCCAGCAGGCCGATGGTGTTGTGCAGTACCACCGCGACGATCACCACAAAGCCTACGGAGGCAATGTGCGACGCGGAACCGGCCACCACGGCGCTGATGATCGCCAGAATGCAGACCATCGAAAACGCGGGCAGGTACGGCTCAACCGCCTTCACCACGCGTGGGAACAGATGGTGGATAACCAGCCCCAGCGCAATCGGGATCACCACAATCTGCAGAATACTGAGCAGCATGCCCATCACGTCCACCTGAATATGCGCGTCCACGTACAGGCGGGTTAACAGCGGTGTGGCAATCACGCCCACCAGCGTGGATACCGAAGAGATGGTCACGGAGAGCGCCACGTCACCTTTCGCGAGATAGATCATCACGTTAGATGCCGTACCGCTGGCGACGCTGCCCACCAGCACCATCCCGGCGGAGAGATCGGGCGGCATCTTAAAGGCCATCGCCAGCAGCCAGGCCGCGAGCGGCATCACCAGGTAGTGCAAAAATATTCCTGCCGCGACGGGCGCCGGGCGCGACAGCACGCGTTTAAAATCGTCGATTTTCAGGTGCACGCCCATGCCGAACATGATCAGCATCAGCAGCGTGGTGACCCACGGACCGATCCCGGTGAACGTGGTGGGGGTGTAATACGCGAGTACGGAGAGCAGCAGCGCCCATAACGGGAACAGCCGCGTGATGGCGGATAACATAATGGATTCCTTGCAGTATTGTCGTGTTGTTTAGTTATGAAAAAGCCGGGTCTGTGCCCGGCTTATAGGTATTGTTTATCGTGCTAACGAATTTTATTCAAACAAATTCTGATGAAGTTTCTGCACCACCTGCTCGGCCTGATCGGCAGGGACCAGGAAGCAAAGGTTATAGCTGGAGGCACCGTAGCAGATCATGCGGATGTTGAACGGGTCAAGCACGCCGAACACCTCTTTGCCCACGCCGCAGGCGCGAGACAGCTTGTTACCGATGATGGCCACCAGCGCCAGGTCTTCTTCGACCTCCACGCGGCACAGCTCAGACAGCTCAATCAGCAGCGACTGCGTCAGCAGGGTGTCGCCGGTGGAGGTAGAGCCGGTGGTGTCCAGCGTCAGCGCAATGCTCACTTCGGAGGTGGTAATCAAATCTACAGAGATATTATGGCGCGCGAGGATGCCAAACACTTCTGCCAGGAAGCCGCGGGAGTGCAGCATATTGTGGCTGTGCAGCGTGACCAGCGTCTGGCGGCGGCGCAGGGCCAGCGCGCGGAACAGCGGCGGGTTCTCGGTTTTCTTGCAGACCAGCGTCCCGCCCGCTTTTGGATCTTTACTGGAGCCAACGAAGACCGGAATATCGCTGCGCACTGCGGGCAGCAGCGTTGCCGGATGCAGCACTTTTGCACCGAAGGTGGCCATTTCAGCCGCTTCTTCAAAGGCGATCACGTCAATACGTTTTGCCGCAGAGACCACGCGCGGGTCGGTAGTGTAAATACCCGGCACGTCAGTCCAGATATCCACGCGCGTTGCGTGCAGGGCTTCGCCCAGCAGCGCGGCGGTGTAATCGCTGCCGCCACGGCCAAGCGTGGTCGTGCGCCCTTTCGCTTCGCTGCCGATAAAGCCCTGGGTGATCACCATGCCTTCTGCCAGGCGCGGTGCCAGCTGCTGGTTGGTGAGCTCGGCCAGCATCTCAACGTCCGGTTCGGCGCGCCCAAAACGATCGCTGGTGCGCATCACTTTACGCACGTCAAACCACTGCGCCTGAACGTTACGCTCGCGCATAATTTCAACGAACAGCAGGGTAGACATCAATTCACCGTGGCTGACCAGTTCATCGGTCAGGGCGGTAGAGGTGGCCAGTGACGCCGCTTCTGCCAGGGTGGTGATATTTTCCAGCAGGCGCTCCACTTCTTCGCGGATCACGTTCGGGTTTTGCAGACGTTCAAGAATGTCGAACTGAATTTTGCGCAGTGCATCCAGCTTCACGAAACGTTCTGTCGCTTCCAGTCCTTCAGACAGAGAAACCAGCAGGTTCGTCACGCCGGCGGATGCAGAGAGCACCACCAGGCGGGTATTCGGATCGGCCAGCACCACATCGGCGCTGCGGTTCATGGCATCGTAATCGGCCACACTGGTGCCGCCAAACTTGGCGACCACAAAACTCGTCATAACAACCTCGTGTCAGGGAATGAATAAGCGACCTTGGCACAAGAATGAAACGAAAACAGGTGCAGGCGCAAAATACGGCCCTATAAATAAAATGCGGGGGAGGTCCTGTCAATGCTGGGATTATGCGGATTTTTTATGGGGGGGTACCCCTGAGAAACAGGACTTATAACAGGCCCATATTTTATGCTCCTTTTTACCCCCTTTTGACCGACATTTCGCCACGCCGGAAGGGCTCGACAGCAGCTATACTTTTCGGGTCTTTTCACCTGCGTTTGATGCAGACCAGGGCAATGGCATAAAAACCATCACAATTTTTATTTGCAGGCGCTACAATCGACCGCAGTCACAATTCTCAAATCAGAAGAGTATTGCTAATGAAAAACATCAACCCAACGCAGACCGCTGCCTGGCAGGCACTACAGAAACATTATGATGAAATGAAAGACGTCACCATCGCGGATCTGTTCGCGAAAGATGCCGATCGTTTCACTAAGTTCTCCGCGACCTTCGATGACCTCATGCTGGTGGATTTCTCTAAAAACCGCATTACCGAAGAGACGCTGGCAAAACTGCAGGATCTGGCGAAAGAGACCGAGCTGGCCGACGCCATCAAATCCATGTTCTCCGGCGAGAAGATCAACCGCACCGAAGACCGTGCCGTGCTGCACGTGGCGCTGCGCAACCGTAGCAATACGCCAATCATCGTTGACGGCAAAGATGTGATGCCGGAAGTGAACGCGGTGCTGGAAAAGATGAAAACCTTCTCTGAAGCGATCATCTCCGGCAGCTGGAAAGGCTACACCGGCAAAGCGATCACCGACGTGGTTAACATCGGTATCGGCGGCTCTGACCTCGGCCCGTTCATGGTGACCGAAGCGCTGCGCCCGTACAAAAACCACCTCAACATGCACTTTGTCTCTAACGTCGATGGTACCCACATCGCCGAAGTGCTGAAGAACGTAAACCCGGAAACTACCCTGTTCCTGGTGGCGTCTAAAACCTTCACCACCCAGGAAACCATGACCAACGCCCACAGCGCGCGCGACTGGTTCCTGAAAACCGCGGGCGACGAAAAGCACGTGGCGAAACACTTTGCGGCGCTCTCCACCAACGGTAAAGCGGTAGGCGAGTTTGGCATCGATACGGCGAACATGTTCGAGTTCTGGGACTGGGTTGGCGGCCGCTACTCGCTGTGGTCTGCAATCGGTCTGTCCATCATCCTGTCCGTGGGCTTTGACAACTTCGTTGAGCTGCTCTCCGGCGCGCATGCGATGGACAAACACTTCTCCACCACCGCGCCTGAGAAAAACCTGCCGGTGCTGCTGGCGCTGATCGGTATCTGGTACAACAACTTCTTCGGCGCTGAAACCGAAGCGATCCTGCCATACGACCAGTACATGCACCGTTTTGCGGCCTACTTCCAGCAGGGCAACATGGAATCCAACGGTAAGTACGTTGACCGTAACGGCAACGCGGTGGATTACCAGACTGGCCCGATCATCTGGGGCGAGCCGGGCACCAACGGCCAGCATGCGTTCTACCAGCTGATTCACCAGGGTACCAAAATGGTACCGTGCGATTTCATCGCCCCGGCGATCACGCACAACCCGCTGTCCGACCACCATCCGAAGCTGCTGTCTAACTTCTTCGCACAGACCGAAGCGCTGGCGTTCGGTAAATCCCGCGAAGTGGTTGAGCAGGAATACCGTGACCAGGGTAAAGATCCGGCCACGCTGGAGCACGTTGTGCCGTTCAAAGTGTTCGAAGGCAACCGTCCAACCAACTCCATCCTGCTGCGCGAAATCACCCCGTTCAGCCTGGGCGCGCTGATTGCGCTGTACGAGCACAAGATCTTCACTCAGGGCGCGATCCTGAACATCTTCACCTTTGACCAGTGGGGCGTTGAGCTGGGCAAACAGCTGGCAAACCGCATTCTGCCAGAGCTGGGTGACGATAAAGCTATCGACAGCCACGACAGCTCCACCAATGGTTTGATTAACCGTTATAAAGCATGGCGTGGGTAATTAATATGTCATGAAAAATGCCGGCGATATGCCGGCATTTTTTTATCGGATAATTCCTGATGTCTGTTAGTTAACTCAAATTCTGACTCTGAGTTTAATCTGAAAAAGGCGGTTAACCTGCTAATTGCTGCGGTTTATTTTAAGAAAATACGTAGAGCTAAGATAATAAGGATATATTATAATTTATTGATTTTTATCGATTATTTATTTTAAATATTTGTTTTTCTTTTCTGTTTTATCCATTAGTCCGAAAACCGTCCCCCTATTTCCCCGCACGGTAAACCCTCTGCTGTAGTTGTGTATACTCGATTCCGCCTGAATTTCTTTTCGGGCAAATCTCCATTCATTCATTGAAGGGAAATTGTTATGAAGAAAGTACTGTATGGCATTTTTGCCATATCTGCACTTGCGGCGACGTCTGTCTATGCAGCTCCGGTCCAGGTCGGGGAAGCAGCAGGGTCGGCAGCGACGTCTGCGTCTGCGGGAAGTTCTACCGCAGCCAGCACCAGCACCGTAAGTTCAGCCGTGGGTGTCGCGCTGGCGGCAACCGGTGGCGGTGATGGCTCCAATACCGGAACCACGACCACTACGACAACCAGCACCCAGTAATACCGGGTGTTTTAATCATAACCACACTTCGGTGTGGTTATTTCGCCCCTTCGGAGAAGAGTCGTGAAGCGACCTGCAATCATTCTGATTTGCCTGCTGTTGCAGGCGTGCTCAGCCACCACCAAAGGGCTGGGACATTCACTGTGGGAAAGCCTGTTCGGCACGCCGGGCGTTCATTTGACCGATGACGAACTTCAGAACATGCCGTACGCCAGCCAGTACATGCAGCTAAACGATGGCCCGCAGCTGTTTGTGGTGCTCGCTTTCGATGAAAACGGGCAGCAGAAATGGGTGACGCAGGATCAGGCCACCATCGTCACGCAGCATGCCCGAATCGTGAAAACGCTGCTCGGCGGCGACAACTTGCTCGAGGTGAATAATCTCGCCGAAGACCCGCTCATCAAGCCAAATCAGATCGTCGACGGCGCAAGCTGGACGCGCACGATGGGCTGGACCGAGCACAAGCAGGTGCGCTACGCCACGGCCCGCTCCACCTTCCGCTGGGACGGTACGGACAGCGTGAAAGTCGGCAGCGACGAAACGCAGGTTCGCGTGCTGGATGAAGAGGTCACCACCGACCAGGCCACCTGGCATAACCGCTTCTGGATCGACGAGGATGGGCAGATCCGTCAGTCCTTGCAGTATCTCGGTGCCGGTTTCTTCCCGGTGAAAACCACCCTGATCAAGGCGGCGAAATCATGAAAACGCTCATCCACGCTGCGCTTCTCGCCAGCCTTGCCGCGCCGCTGGCATGGTCCGCAGGAACGGTAAAGGTCTACACGCCGGACAGTGAAAAACCCAAAACCTTAACCAACGCCGAGCATCTGCTCGATCTCGTCGGGCAGCCAAGGCTTGCCAACAGCTGGTGGCCGGGAGCGGTGATCGGCGAGCGTCAGGCAACGGTTAAGGCGGAGCAGGAACACCGTGCCCTGCTGACCCGCCTGACGAGCCTGGCGGAGCAGGAAGACGGCGACGATGCCGCGGCCATTAACAGCGTTCGCCAGCAGCTTCAGGCGCTGAAGGTGACAGGCCGCCAGAAAGTTAATCTTGATCCAGATGAAGTGCGCGTCACGGAAAAGGGCAACCCCACGCTTGAAGGGGAGTACACCCTCTGGCTTCCGGTGAAGCCGACGACGGTGACCGTGATGGGGCTTATCAGCAGCCCCGGTAAAAAGCCCTTTACGCCCGGCCGCGACGTGGCGAGCTATCTCGACGAACAAAGCCTGCTGAGCGGCGCGGATAACAGCTACGCATGGATTATTTATCCAGACGGGCATACGCAAAAAGCGCCGGTGGCGTACTGGAATAAACGCCATATCGAACCCATGCCGGGCAGCATCATTTTTGTCGGTTTTGCCGACCATTTCTGGACGAAGGCATATGACGGGCTTAACGCCGATATCCTTCACTCCCTGACACAGCGGATACCGGAAGAATGAAAAGAACCTATCTCTACAGCATGCTGGCGCTCTGCGTAAGCGCCGCCTGCCATGCAGAAACGTATCCGGCACCTGTTGGCCCGTCTCAGTCAGACTTCGGCGGCGTCGGTTTACTGCAAACGCCTACCGCGCGCATGGCGCGTGAAGGGGAAATTAGCCTTAACTACCGCGATAACGACCAGTATCGCTACTATTCCGCTTCCGTACAGCTTTTCCCGTGGCTTGAAACCACGCTGCGCTACACCGACGTGCGTACGAAACAGTACAGCAGCGTCGACGCCTTCTCCGGCGATCAGACCTACAAAGATAAAGCCTTCGACGTCAAACTGCGCCTGTGGGAAGAGAGCTACTGGATGCCGCAGGTCTCCGTGGGTGCAAAAGATATCGGCGGTACCGGCCTGTTCGACGCGGAATACATCGTGGCCAGCAAGGCCTGGGGACCGTTTGATTTTTCTCTCGGTCTTGGCTGGGGCTATCTCGGCACCAGCGGCAACGTTAAAAACCCGTTCTGTACCTACAGCGATAAATACTGCTACCGCGATAACAGCTACAAGAAAGCCGGTTCCATCAACGGCGACCAGATGTTCCACGGCCCGGCCTCGCTGTTCGGTGGTGTGGAATACCAGACGCCGTGGCAGCCGCTGCGCCTGAAGCTGGAGTACGAAGGGAACGACTACTCGCAGGACTTCGCCGGGAAGATTGAGCAGAAGAGCAAGTTTAACGTCGGCGCCATTTATCGCGTCACCGACTGGGCCGACGTTAACCTCAGCTACGAGCGTGGCAACACGGTGATGTTTGGCTTCACGCTGCGCACCAACTTCAACGACATGCGGCCGCACTACAACGATAACGCGCGGCCTGCCTACCGGCCGGAGCCGCAGGACGCGATTCTGCAGCACTCCGTGGTGGCAAACCAGCTGACCCTGCTGAAATACAACGCCGGCCTGGCCGATCCGAAAATTCAGGTGAAAGGCGATACGCTGTACGTCACCGGCGAGCAGGTGAAATACCGCGACTCGCGGGAAGGGATCGAACGCGCCAACCGGATCGTGATGAACGATCTCCCGGACGGGATCCGCACGATCCGCGTGACGGAGAACCGCCTGAATTTGCCGCAGGTCACCACCGAAACCGATGTCGCCAGCCTCAAGCGCCATCTTGAAGGCGAACCGCTCGGGCATGAAACTGAGCTGGTGCAAAAACGCGTAGAGCCGATCGTGCCGGAAACCACCGAGCAGGGCTGGTATATCGATAAATCGCGCTTTGATTTCCATATCGATCCGGTACTGAACCAGTCCGTCGGCGGGCCGGAAAACTTCTACATGTATCAGTTGGGTGCGATGGCGACGGCGGATCTGTGGGTCACCGACCACCTGCTGACCACCGGCAGCCTGTTCGGCAACATTGCGAACAACTACGACAAGTTTAACTACACGAACCCGCCGAACGACTCGAAGCTGCCGCGCGTGCGTACCCGCGTGCGTGAATACGTGCAGAACGATGTCTACGTGAATAACCTGCAGGCCAACTACTTCCAGTACTTCGGCAACGGCTTCTACGGCCAGGTTTACGGAGGCTACCTGGAGACTATGTTCGGCGGCGCGGGGGCGGAGGTGCTGTATCGTCCCGTCGACAGCAACTGGGCGTTCGGGATTGATGCCAACTACGTTAAGCAGCGTGACTGGCGCAGCGCGCAGGACATGATGAAGTTCACCGACTACAGCGTCAAAACCGGCCACCTGACCGCCTACTGGACGCCTTCGTTCGCGCAGGACGTGCTGGTGAAAGCCAGCGTCGGCCAGTATCTGGCGGGCGACAAGGGCGGCACGCTGGATATCTCCAAACACTTCGACAGCGGCGTCGTGGTGGGCGGCTACGCCACTATTACCAACGTTTCGCCGGACGAGTACGGGGAAGGGGACTTCACCAAAGGGGTCTACGTGTCGATTCCGCTGGATCTGTTCTCATCCGGTCCGACCCGCAGCCGAGCGGCCGTGGGCTGGACGCCGCTGACGCGTGATGGCGGCCAGCAGCTTGGGCGTAAGTTCCAGCTGTACGACATGACCAGTGATAAGAACATTAACTTCCGCTGATGCTTCACGCCGGGCGGCACTGCGTTTGCCCGGCCTACGGTTTTTGTAGGCCCGGTAAGCGCAGCGCCAGCGGGCGAATGCGCCAAACATAAACAAAAAATATAGATCCCCGTCACATTTTTGCGTTATACAGGAATCTCGTCCTGGAGAATGAGGTGCTGTATGACATCCCTGACTCGCCCGCGCGTTGAGTTTATCTCAACGATACTCCAGACCGTGCTGAACCTCGGTCTGCTGAGCCTTGGCCTGATCCTGGTCGTCTTTCTCGGCAAAGAGACGGTGCATCTGGCGGATGTGCTGTTCGCCCCTGAGCAAACCAGCAAATATGCGCTTGTGGAAGGTCTGGTGGTCTACTTTCTCTACTTTGAATTTATCGCCCTGATTGTGAAGTACTTCCAGTCCGGCTTTCACTTCCCGCTGCGCTATTTTGTCTACATTGGCATCACCGCCATTGTGCGGCTGATCATCATCGATCATAAATCCCCGCTCGACGTGCTGATCTACTCGGCGGCGATCCTGCTGCTGGTGATCACCCTCTGGCTGTGTAATTCGAAGCGGCTGAAACGCGAATAAAAAAAGGGCGCTCCGAAGAGCGCCTAACAACAGTCACAAGTTGGGTCAATACAATACGTCTAAAGTTGAGGGTTGCAGTGGCATAACAAATGAAACTTAACCTTTCACGCCGCCCGCCGTCAGGCCATTCACCAGCCAGCGCTGGGCCAGCAGGAACACCACGGTAATCGGGATGGCAGACAGTACGGCCGCCGCGGCAAAGTCGCCCCACAGGTAGTTTTGCGGGTTGAGGTATTGCTGCATACCTACGGCCAGGGTGTAGCTGTTCACATCGCGCAGTAACAGTGAGGCGACCGGTACTTCGGTGATCGCCGCGATAAACGACAGAATAAAGACCACCGCCAGAATCGGCACGGACAGCGGCAGCAGCACCAGACGGAACGCCTGCCACGGGGTAGCGCCATCCAGCGACGCCGCCTCTTCCAGCGAGCCGTCGATGGTTTCGAAATAGCCTTTAATGGTCCACACATGCAGGGCAATACCGCCAAGATAGGCGAAGATCACCCCGCCGTGGGTATTCAGGCCGATAAACGGCACGTACTGGCCCAGACGGTCAAACAGGGCGTACAGCGCCACCAGCGACAGCACCGCCGGGAACATCTGGAAAATCAGCATGCCTTTCAGCAGCGTTGCTTTGCCCGGGAAACGCATGCGGGCGAAGGCATAAGCACAGGTGGTGGAGAGCGTCACGATGCCGATCGCGGTGATGGTTGCTACCTTCACCGAGTTCCACAGCCACAGCAGCACCGGGAACGGCGGCGGGGTGACGCGTCCATCGGCGTGCTCCACGCTGAAGCCCAGCGCGAGCTTCCAGTGCTCCCAGGATATTTCATCCGGGATCAGGCTCCCGGTCGCAAAGTTACCCGAGCGCAGGGAGATGGCGATAACCATCAGCAGCGGGAACATGATGGCCGCGATGAAAATCAGCAGGCCTAAGTGCGTCGCGAGGAGGCGCAGCTTCTGAGATTTGGGTTGTACCATTGCCATGTTCAGTGCCCTCCTTAATCAAATTTCATACGTGTGGCTTTCAGGTTCACAATCGCCAGAGCGCCAACCAGCAGGAAGATCAGGGTGGCAATCGCCGCCGCCAGACCAAAGTCCTGGCCGCCGCCGCCTTCAAAGGCGATACGGTAGGTGTAGCTCACGAGCAGGTCGGTATAGCCTGCCGGCGTCGTGGTGCCGAGACGGTCCGGGCCACCGTTGGTCAACAGCTGAATCAGCACGAAGTTGTTAAAGTTAAAGGCGAAGCTGGCAATCATCAGCGGCGTCAGCGGCTTAATGAGCAGCGGCAGCGTAATTTTAAAGAAGTTCTGGAACGGACCCGCGCCGTCCATCGCCGAGGCTTCATACAGATCGTCCGGAATCGCCTTCAGCAGCCCCATGCATAGGATCATCATGTACGGATAGCCCAGCCAGGTGTTGACGATGATAATCATCGAGCGGGCGGTGGTCGGGTCGCTGAACCATGCCGGTTTGATACCGAACAGCGCGCTCAGCATCATGTTGATTTCACCGAAGCTCTGGTTAAACAGCCCTTTAAAAATCAGAATCGAGATAAACGACGGTACGGCGTAAGGCAGAATCAGCAGCACGCGGTAAATCGCTTTGCCTTTCAGGGACTCCCACTGCACGAGGCAGGCCAGCACCATGCCTACGGCAACGGTCAGGATCACCGTCAGCACCGAGAAGACCACCGTCCAGACGAAGATGGCGAAGAACGGTTTCTGGATACCTTCGTCGGTAAACACGCGGGTAAAGTTGTCCCAGCCGATGGTGACGGTATAGCCAGGGCTGAGCTTGTCATCACCCCATTTGCCATCGGCATTTACAGATTGATAAAAACCAATGTCGTTATTCGGACGGTACTTCACGCCGCTCTGGTTGTTGGTCAGCGTGCCGTCGTCCGCCAGGGTATATAGCGGCTGCGTGCCGGAGAACTGGCGCAGCGAGCTCATGGTCACTTTGCTTTCATCGGGCAGCACGGCGGTGAGCTGGGTCAGCGCCTGGCGATTCTGGGTAATGATACGCAGGTTCGCACGTTCACCCTCCGGCAGGGCCGCGGCCTCTTTTAAGACCAGCTTCTGCTCGCCGCCAAATTTGAACGCGTCGGAAAGATAGTTTTTGCCGCTCTCACCGTCAGTGAGCGCTAACTTCCACTCGTCACCTGCAGGATACAGGCCGAAGTTAAAGGTTTTACCCGCCTGATAAGAGCGATCCAGAAGCACCTGAGTGGCGCGCTCCTGCGCAAGCTGGTTGGTGCTGCTGTAGTTGGTGAACGCAATGGCGATGGTGCAGATCAGCGGGAACAGGACAAACAGCCCCATCCCGGCCACGCCCGGGTAGACATAGCGCCAGGCATAGGCTTTACGGTTGGCGAAAATATACAGGCCAGCAGAGCTTAAGATCAGCGTCATGATGGCGAATAGATATTCCCCTTGTACGTACATTAAAACAACAAGGTAACCCACCAGCAGACACAGCAGACCGATCGCTGACCACTTCAGCGCGTCGCTTTGCCACCAGTGCTTCTTTTTAATGACATCCATGGGGTTCTTCCTCTACAACGGTGGAAACTTTTCGTCAGGTGGCGCTGCGCTTACCTGACCTACGGATCGTGCCGTAGTCGTAGGGCGGGTAAGCGCACGCGCCACCCGCCGTTTTTCTTCTTACTTAGTAATACGACCCTGAGCATCCTTCAGTGCGGCATCGACAGTCTGGCGACCGCTTGCAGCGTTGATGACGGCGGTACGGGTGGCGTACCAGAACGCGGCCATCTGTGGGATGTTCGGCATGATTTCGCCTTTCTGAGCGTTATCCATGGTTGCCGCGATGCGTGGATCTTTTGCCAGCTGATCCTGGAAGGATTTCAGCGCCACGGCGCCCAGCGGTTTGTCCTTGTTCACTTCACCCAGACCCTGATCGGTCAGCAGGTAGTTTTCCAGGAACTCTTTCGCCAGCTCTTTGTTCGGGCTGGCGGCGTTGATGCCCGCGCTCAGCACGCCCACGAACGGTTTAGACGGCTTGCCGTTGAAGGTTGGCAGCAGGGTCACGCCGTAGTTGATTTTGCTCTTGTCGATATTGGTCCAGGCCCACGGACCGTTGATGGTCATCGCGGTTTCGCCTTTGTTGAACGCCGCTTCCGCGATGGAGTAGTCGGTATCCGCGTTCATGTGTTTGTTCTTAATCAGGTCAACCAGGAATGTCAGGCCTTTTTTCGCGCCCGCGTTGTCCACGCCCACGTCTTTCACGTCATATTTGCCGTTTTCAAACTTGAACGCGTAGCCGCCGTCGGCAGCAATCAGCGGCCAGGTGAAGTACGGCTCTTGCAGGTTGAACATCAGGGCGGATTTACCTTTCGCCTTCAGCTCTTTATCCAGTTTCGGGATCTCTTCCCATGTTTTCGGTGGGTTTGGCACCAGGTCTTTGTTGTAAATCAGTGACAGGGCTTCAACCGCGATTGGGTAGGCGATCAGCTTGCCGTTATAGCGAACGGCGTCCCAGGTGAACGGGAACAGTTTGTCCTGGAAAGCTTTGTCTGGCGTGACTTCAGCCAGCAGGCCAGACTGCGCGTAACCGCCGAAACGGTCGTGTGCCCAGAAGATGATGTCCGGGCCGTCGCCGGTTGCTGCAACCTGCGGGAATTTCTCTTCCAGTTTGTCCGGGTGCTCTACGGTGACTTTGATACCGGTGTCTTTCTCGAATTTTTTGCCCACTTCGGCCAGGCCGTTATAGCCCTTGTCGCCGTTAATCCAGATAACCAGCTTGCCTTCTTCAATTTTGGCGAGCGCTGGGGCGGAAACCATCATTGCTGCAAGGGCGGACAATGCGAAAACGCGTGCGCCAGTCTTGATATTCATATCTGCCATCCTTTTTGGTGATGTGCTCGTGGATACATAAGGTGGTTCAACGTGACTCAGTCTCCTTATTTGACATCCTCTTTCCATCCTCCCAACCCCTACGCCCCACCCCCCGTTTGTGTGATCTCCGTTGCATAAATTTAAGTTATGAGTGCTGGCGCACATAAAAACCCACCGAATTTTGCAGGCGGCTTCACGAATTTCGCCTCAGCCCCCCGGCTGCGGTCGCAGAGCCTGTTCTCTCATCCTCCCGCCTCCTCCCCCATAAAAAAGGCGGGGGGTGGAGGATTCACGAAAGTAATGGATACCCCATAGTGAACTTATCTTGAATGTTTCTGTCGGTGACAGGTTGTAACGAAGGGAGAAGGGCATGGCGAGCGTACAGCTGCGTAATGTAACGAAAGCCTGGGGCGACGTAGTGGTGTCGAAAGACATCAATCTGGACATCACTGAAGGCGAGTTTGTGGTGTTTGTCGGCCCATCAGGCTGTGGTAAATCAACTCTGCTGCGTATGATTGCCGGTCTTGAAACTATCACCAGCGGCGACCTGCTGATCGGTGATACCCGAATGAACGACATCCCGCCTGCCGAACGTGGCGTAGGCATGGTGTTCCAGTCTTATGCACTTTATCCCCATCTTTCCGTTGCCGAGAACATGTCTTTTGGCCTGAAACTGGCCGGGGCGAAAAAAGAGGTCATTAACCAGCGCGTTACGCAGGTGGCGGAAGTGTTACAGCTGGCGCACCTGCTGGAGCGTAAACCGAAAGCGCTTTCCGGCGGTCAGCGTCAGCGCGTGGCGATTGGCCGTACGCTGGTGGCCGAGCCGCGCGTGTTCCTGCTTGATGAACCTCTCTCTAACCTGGATGCCGCCCTGCGCGTCCAGATGCGTATTGAAATCTCCCGTCTGCACAAGCGCCTTGGCCGCACGATGATTTACGTCACCCACGATCAGGTCGAAGCGATGACCCTCGCCGACAAAATCGTGGTGCTGGACGCCGGTCGCGTGGCGCAGGTGGGCAAACCGCTGGAGCTGTATCACTACCCGGCAGACCGCTTTGTTGCGGGCTTCATTGGCTCGCCAAAGATGAACTTCCTGCCCGTCAAAGTGACGGCGACAGCCATTGAACAGGTACAGGTGGAGCTGCCAAACCGCCAGCAGGTCTGGCTCCCGGTCGACAGCGCCAACGTACAGGTCGGGGCAAATATGTCCCTCGGTATCCGTCCTGAGCATCTACTGCCAAGCCACATTGCGGATGTGACGCTGGAAGGTGAAGTTCAGGTCGTCGAACAGCTTGGTCACGAAACACAGATTCATATCCAGATCCCCGCCATCCGTCAGAACCTGGTCTACCGCCAGAACGACGTGGTGTTGGTAGAAGAGGGTGCCACATTCGCTATCGGCTTGCCGCCAGAGCGCTGCCATCTGTTCCGTGAGGATGGCACCGCATGTCGTCGGCTGCACAAAGAGCCAGGCGTTTAAGCAATCCCAAAAGAAGACACGAAACCGACAGGTGAAGTGTTCAAAGAAAAGCAATGATCTCAGGAGATAGAATGATGATTACTCTGCGCAAACTTCCTCTGGCAGTTGCCGTCGCAGCGGGCGTAATGTCTGCTCAGGCGCTGGCCGTGGATTTCCATGGTTATGCTCGTTCCGGTATCGGCTGGACGGGTAGTGGCGGCGAACAACAGTGCTTCCAGGCAACCGGTGCCCAAAGTAAATACCGTCTGGGTAACGAATGTGAAACCTATGCGGAACTGAAGCTGGGCCAGGAAGTATGGAAAGAAGGTGACAAGAGCTTCTACTTCGACACCAACGTAGCGTACTCCGTGGCGCAGCAGAACGACTGGGAAGCCACTGACCCGGCGTTCCGTGAAGCTAACGTGCAGGGTAAAAACCTGATCGAATGGCTGCCAGGTTCCACCATCTGGGCCGGTAAGCGCTTCTATCAGCGTCATGACGTCCACATGATCGACTTCTACTACTGGGATATCTCTGGTCCTGGTGCGGGTCTGGAAAACATCGATGTCGGTTTTGGTAAGCTCTCTCTGGCAGCAACCCGTTCTTCTGAAGCTGGCGGTTCTTCCTCCTTCGCCAGCAACAGCATTTATGATTACACCACTCGTACAGCGAACGATGTCTTTGACGTGCGCCTGGCACAGATGGAAATCAACCCAGGTGGCACTCTGGAACTGGGTGTTGATTACGGTCGTGCTAACCCGCGTGATGATTATCGCCTGGTTGATGGTGCTTCAAAAGATGGTTGGATGTTCACCGCTGAGCACACCCAGAGCATGCTGAAGGGCTATAACAAGTTTGTGGTTCAGTATGCCACTGACTCAATGACGTCTCAGGGTAAAGGCTTGTCTCAAGGTTCTGGTGTAGGCATCGATTCTAACTCGGGTTATGCCTACGACATTAATAACAACGGTAGCCTGCTGCGTATTCTCGACCACGGTGCAATCTCTCTGGGCGATCGCTGGGACCTGATGTATGTCGGTATGTACCAGGACATCGACTGGGATAACAACAACGGGACCAAGTGGTGGACCGTGGGTGTTCGTCCAATGTTCAAATGGACGCCTATCATGAGCACCTTGCTGGAAGTGGGTTACGACAACGTGAAATCACAAAGCGCTGACGAAACCAACAACCAGTACAAAATCACCCTGGCACAACAGTGGCAGGCAGGCGACAGCATTTGGTCTCGCCCGGCAATCCGTGTATTCGCAACCTACGCCAAGTGGGATGAGAAGTGGGGTTATGACTACAACGGTAACCCATCTAACAACGCTAACTACGGTAAAGCGTTCAAAGATGGTTTCAATGGAAGCTCCTTCGGTCGTGGCGACAACGACGAGTGGTCCTTCGGCGCCCAGATGGAAATCTGGTGGTAATCCCGTCTTAATCTGACGTAATGACCAAACTGAGGGGCGCAAGCCCCTCAATCCTTGGGACGGCGCGCTATTGCCTGGCTACCGCTGAACCTGTGCATTTTGAGGTGATAACAATGAAAATGAACAAAACTCTCCTTGCCCTTTGTTTATCCGCAGGGCTGCTGGCAAGCGCGCCTGCCGTAACGCTCGCTAACGTCAATTTCGTTCCGCAAAACACAACATCTGCGCCAGCTATTCCGACAGCGGCACTGCAACAGCTTGTCTGGACGCCTGTCGATCAGTCTAAAACCCAGACTACCCAGCTCTCAACGGGCGGCCAGTCGCTTAATGTTCCGGGTATTACCGGCCCGGTCGCTGCGTATAGCGTACCCGCCAATATCGGTGAGCTGGCCATTACCCTGACCAGTGAAGTCAACAAGCAGACGAGCGTATTTGCGCCTAACGTGCTGATTCTCGATCAGAACATGACGCCATCAGCCTTTTTCCCAAGCGAATACTTTACCTACCAGGAGCCTGGCGTGATGAGCGCCGATCGTCTGGAAGGCGTCATGCGCCTGACCCCTGCGCTGGGCCAGCAAAAACTCTACGTGCTGGTTTTTACCACCGAGCAAGACCTCCAGAAGACCACCACACTGCTCGATCCGGCTAAAGCCTACGCAAAAGGCACCGGTAACGCGATTCCTGATATTCCGGACCCGATTGCTCGTCACGTCACAGACGGAACGTTAAAGCTGAAGGTGAAAACGAACAGCGGTTCCAGCGTGCTGGTCGGCCCGCTGTTTGGCTCCTCCGGTAACGGCCCTGTGACCGTGGGCAATACCGCAGCACCTGCTTACACCGCGCCTGCTGCCACGGCAGCCGCACCGGTCGCCGCCGCAGCGCCAGCCCCGGCGAAGAAAGCCGAGCCCGTACTGAACGACACCGAAGAGTACTTCAACAACGCCATTAAGCAGGCGGTGAAGCGCGGCGATGTCGATAAAGCGCTGAAACTGCTTGATGAAGCCGAACGTTTAGGTTCAACCACTGCCCGTTCCACCTTTATCAGCAGTGTAAAAGGCAAGGGGTAACTGTTCCCCACAGTGCTGATTTGTTAGTAGTTTAGTGCGCCTGAGTGGGCGCACTTTTTTTCGTATTCGCCAGGCTGTTGCGCCTATGTTGCGATAGTGATCGTTAAATAACGTTTGGCCCCCCCTCATTGCCCGTTTCTGCGATACAATGCCATTACGTTATGTATCGGAGAGTCTGGCATGTCACACCCCGCGCTAACGCAACTGCGTGCGCTGCGCTATTTCGACCAAATACCTGCGCTTGATCCGCAGCAGCTGGACTGGTTGCTGCTGGAAGATTCCATGACAAAACGTTTTGAGCAGCAGGGTAAAACGGTCACGGTAACCCTGATACAGGAAGGGTTTGTCTCCGGAGATGAGATCGCCAGCGAGCTGCCGCTGTTGCCGCAAGAGGAACGCTACTGGCTGCGTGAAATTTTACTCTGTGCCGATGGCGATCCTTGGCTTGCCGGGCGGACGGTGGTGCCCGAATCTACCCTATCCGGGCCTGAGCTGGCGCTGCAGCGGCTGGGGAAAACGCCGCTGGGACGTTATCTTTTCACCTCATCTGAGCTGACCAGGGATTTCATTGAAATTGGGCGTGATGCCGAACTGTGGGGGCGCCGTTCCCGCCTTCGTCTGAGCGGTAAGCCGTTAATCCTGACGGAGCTATTTTTACCGGCATCACCGTTGTACTAAGAGGAAGAAAAAATGGAGTGGACCCTGACGCAGAATAAGCTGTTGGCGTATCACCGCTTAATGCGTACCGATAAACCCATTGGCGCGTTGCTGCTGCTGTGGCCGACCTTATGGGCGCTGTGGGTGGCCACGCCGGGCATGCCGCCGCTGTGGATCCTGGGCGTATTCGTTGCCGGCGTCTGGCTGATGCGCGCGGCGGGCTGCGTGGTGAATGACTATGCCGATCGTAAATTTGACGGCCACGTAAAGCGCACTGCCAACCGCCCGCTACCCAGCGGCCAGGTGACCGGGAAAGAAGCGCGCGTACTGTTCATCGTTCTGGTGCTGCTCTCTTTCCTGCTGGTATTAACCCTGAACACCATGACGATTCTGCTGTCCGTCGCGGCGCTTGCTCTGGCCTGGGTTTATCCCTTTATGAAGCGCTACACCCATCTGCCTCAGGTGGTGCTGGGGGCGGCGTTTGGCTGGTCGATTCCGATGGCGTTTGCGGCAGTTAGTGAGTCCTTACCGCTTAGCTGCTGGCTGATGTTCCTGGCGAACATCCTCTGGGCCGTGGCGTATGACACGCAATACGCGATGGTTGACCGCGACGATGACCTGAAAATTGGCATTAAATCCACCGCCATTCTCTTTGGACGTCAGGACAAACTTATCATTGGCATTCTGCAGGTTGCGGTACTGGCGCTGATGGTCGCGATTGCGCGCCTGAACGGGCTGAACTGGGAATTTTACTGGTCGATACTGGTAGCAGGGCTGCTGTTTGCCTACCAGCAGAAGCTGATTGCAAAACGCGAACGTGAAGCTTGCTTTAAAGCGTTTATGAACAATAACTATGTCGGACTGGTGCTGTTTTTAGGCCTGGTCATGAGCTATTTTTCCTGATTGACGCGCGGTCATGCCCCGCCGGGTATGGCCGCATCGTTACCCTGCATTACCGCCCTCACAAATTTAAACCATCGTTTCATAAATTCGCGCTTTTGTGAGGCGCTTCACCTACGCTTCTCCCGGGCTAGTCTATTTTCTAAGCGTAAAAAAATAAAACACTGTTTTAACGCTGACATCGCTACCCTGGAGCTGACTCAATGAAAACGACCCTCAAGCCGTTATTGGCCGCGCTGTGCCTGTCTGCTTTTGCCTGCACCGTTTCTGCCCAAACCATCAAAGCCGCCGATGTGCATCCTGAAGGCTACCCGAACGTGGTGGCGGTTCAGCAGATGGGTGAAAAACTCAAACAGCAAACCGACGGCAAGCTGGAGATTAAGGTCTTCCCCGGCGGCGTGCTGGGGGATGAAAAGCAGATGATTGAGCAGGCGCAGATGGGGGCGATTGATATGATCCGCGTCTCCATGGCGCCGGTTGCCGCCATCCTGCCGGATATCGAAGTCTTCACCCTGCCGTACGTTTTCCGCGATGAGGATCATATGCATAAAGTGATCGACGGGGATATCGGCAAGCAGATCGGCGACAAGCTGACCGCCAACCCGAAATCCCGCCTGGTGTTCCTCGGCTGGATGGATTCCGGCACCCGCAACCTGATCACCAAAGAGCCGATCGTCAAACCTGAAGATCTGAAAGGGAAGAAAATCCGCGTGCAGGGCAGCCCGGTGGCACTCGCCACGCTGAAGGACATGGGGGCGAACTCGGTGGCGATGGGCGTTAGCGAGGTTTACAGCGGCATGCAGACCGGCGTGATCGACGGCGCGGAGAATAACCCGCCCACCTTTATCGCCCACAACTACATGCCGGTTGCTAAAAACTACACCCTCAGCGGCCACTTTATCACTCCGGAAATGCTGCTCTATTCAAAAGTGAAATGGGACAAGCTGAGCGCTGATGAACAGCAAAAAATCCTGACCCTGGCCCGTGAAGCGCAGTTCGAACAGCGCAAGCTGTGGAATGCGTATAACGACCAGGCGCTGGCGAAAATGAAGGCGGGCGGCGTGCAGTTCCACGATATCGATAAGACGGTATTCATCAAGGCCACAGAGCCGGTGCGCGCCCAGTATGGCGACAAGCATCAGGATCTGATGAAAGCCATCGCTGACGTCCAGTAATACGGAGTACGTATGTCCGAACTCTACCTGAAGTGGATGGACCGTCTGTACCTGCTCGCCATGGCGGTGGCGGGTGTCTCGCTGCTGGTGATGACGATTGTCATCCCCATCGGCATCTTTTCACGCTACGTGCTCAACCGCGGCTAATCCTGGCCGGAGCCCGTCGCCATTATCTGCATGGTGACGTTCACCTTCATCGGCGCGGCGGTGAGCTACCGCGCCGGGTCACACATTGCGGTCAATATGCTCACCGACCGTCTGCCCGCGTCGCTGCAAAAGCTGTGTGTACGTGTGGTTGATCTGCTGATGCTGCTGATTTCCGGTCTGATGTGCTGGTACAGCTACTGGCTGTGCGTCGAGCTCTGGGAGCAGCCGGTGGCGGAGTTTCCGATCCTGACTTCCGGCGAAAGCTACCTGCCGCTGCCGATCGGGTCGGCGATTTTGATTCTGTTCGTGCTTGAACGCCTGCTGTTTGGCGCGCAGGAAAACCGTCCGGTCGTGCTGATCGGCAATCACAGTTAAGGGGTGAACAATGGATGCTTTTGTTTTGTTATTCACCCTCGCCATTTTGCTGGCGCTGGGGATGCCGGTGGCCTTCGCCGTGGGGCTGAGCGCCGTGGCAGGTGCGCTGTGGATTGATTTACCGCTGGAGGCGCTGATGATCCAGATCACCAGTGGGGTGAACAAATTTACCCTGCTGGCGATCCCGTTCTTCATCCTTGCCGGAGCGATTATGGCGGAAGGGGGCATTGCCCGACGGCTGGTTAACTTCGCCTATGTGTTTGTCGGCTTTATCCGCGGCGGGCTGTCGCTGGTGAACATCGTCGCCTCGACGTTCTTCGGCGCGATTTCTGGCTCGTCGGTGGCGGATACAGCGTCCATCGGCAGCGTGATGATCCCGGAGATGGAGAAGAAGGGCTATCCGCGCGAATACGCGGCGGCGGTCACGGCGAGCGGGTCGGTGCAGGCGATTCTGATCCCGCCCAGCCACAACTCGGTGATTTATTCCCTGGCGGCGGGGGGAACGGTCTCCATCGCCACGCTGTTTATCGCCGGCGTGCTGCCGGGGCTGCTGCTGGGGCTGTGCCTGATGATCCTCTGTCTCGGATTCGCCCACAAGCGCGGTTACCCGAAGGGTGAGAAAATCCCGTTTAAGCAGGCGGTGAAGATTTTACTTGATGCCCTGTGGGGGCTGATGACGGTGGTGATTATCCTCGGCGGGATCTTGTCCGGGATATTTACGGCGACGGAATCCGCCGCCGTGGCCTGCCTGTGGGCATTCTTCGTCACCATGTTTATCTACCGCGACTACAAATGGAGCGAACTGCCGAAGCTGATGTGCCGCACGGTGAAAACCGTCACCATCGTGATGATTTTAATCGGCTTTGCCGCGGCGTTTGGCGCGGTGATGACCTACATGCAGCTGCCGATGCGCATCACCGAGTTCTTCACGTCGCTCTCTGATAATAAGTACGTGATCCTGATGTATCTCAACATCATGCTGCTGCTGATCGGCACGCTGATGGACATGGCGCCGATCATCCTGATCCTGACGCCGGTGCTGCTGCCGGTGACCAACTCTCTGGGGATCGACCCGGTGCACTTCGGGATGATCATGATGGTTAACCTGGGGATCGGGCTGATCACCCCGCCGGTCGGGTCGGTGCTGTTTGTGGCGAGCGCGGTGAGCAAGCAGAAGATTGAAACCGTGGTACGGGCGATGCTGCCGTTTTACGGTATGTTGCTGGTGGTGCTGGGGATGGTGACGTACATCCCGGCTATATCATTGTGGCTGCCGAGGATGTTGGGGATGCAGTAACGCCGTTTTTTGCCGGGTGGCGGCTGCGCCTTACCCGGCCTACGGTTCAGAGTTGTTATTGGCCCGGTAAGGCGCAGCCGCCACCGGGCGTTTTTATTTCCGCCGTAATAATCTCAACGCGTTCGCCGTGACCAGCACCGTCGCCCCGGTGTCCGCCAGCACCGCCAGCCATAGTCCGGTCATGCCGAGCAGCGTAGTGACGAGAAATATCCCCTTCAGACCCAGCGCAATGCCGATGTTCTGGCGAATATTGGCGCGCGTCGCCCGCGCAAGAGCGATCATCTGCGCCAGCCCGGTCAGGCGGTTGTGCGTTAGCGCCGCGTCGGCGGTCTCCAGCGCCACGTCGGTGCCGCTGCCCATGGCAATGCCAATGGTTGAGGCTTTCATCGCCGGGGCATCGTTTATCCCGTCACCGACCATCGCCAGCGGGGCGTGGCTGTTCAGTTCAGTTACCGCGCTGACCTTATCCGCTGGCAACAAACCAGCCTTAAACGCCAACCCCAGCTCGTCGGCAATCGCGGCCGCCGCGCGCGGGTTATCGCCGGTGAGGATCACGCCCTGTACGCCCAGCTGATGCAGCGCCGCCACGGCGTCTTTGGCGTCATCGCGCAGAGTGTCGCGCAGTGCCAGCATGCCCTTCGACACGCCGTCCTGCATCACGGCAACGACCGTCTGCCCGGCCTGCTCTAACGCCTCAACCTGTGGATGAGAGAACGCGCCCGCCGCAACAATCAGCACCTTTTTGCCGTCGACGACGGCCTCAATCCCTGACCCGACCAGCGCCCGTTGGGCGGTTGCCGAAGGGATAGCCAGCCCGCGCCTCTGCGCTTCACGCACTATCGCCTGCGCCAGCGGGTGAGTGGAGCCCTGCTCAACGGCGGCGGCCATTATCAGCAGTTCGTCTTCGCTGATGTCCTGCGGATAGACGCCGGTGACCTGCGGCTTGCCAACCGTCAGCGTGCCGGTTTTATCGAAGGCGATATGCTGAACCTGGCTCAGCTGTTCCAGCGCCGCGCCGCCCTTAATCAGCGCCCCGCGACGTGCCGCTGCCGCCAGCCCCGAGGTAATCGCCGCGGGCGTAGAGATCACCAGCGCGCACGGGCAGCCAATCAGCAGCAGGGTCAGCCCTTTATAAATCCAGCCCTCCCACGGCGCGCCGAAGAACAGCGGTGGAACGACGGTGACCAGCAGGGCGACCAGCATGATGGCGGGGGTGTAAATCCGGCTGAAGCGGTCAATAAAGCGTTCGACCGGCGCGCGGCGCTCCTCGGCCTCTTCAATCAGCTTCAGGATACGGTCGATGGCGCTGTCGCCCGGCTCGGACAGGACTTTGAGCTGCACCAGGCGGTCGACGCTGGTGGCACCGGCAGGGACTTTTTCGCCTGCCGCACGCTCCACCGGAATGGATTCACCGGTCAGGGCGCTTTCGTCAAAGCTCGCGGTGGCGGTAATGAGAGCCCCATCGGCAGGCAGACGCCCACCCGCGGCGACTTCAATCACGTCGCCCGGTCGCAGCGTGTTGATGGCGACCGTTTCACGTTTGCCTTCATTAACCCGCGTGGCGGTTTCTGGCTTCAGCGCCATCAGCGCGCTCACCCCTTTGCGCGCCCGGCTCGCTGCCCAGCCCTCAAGCCGTTCGCCGATCAGGAACAGCAGCAGCACCATCGCCGCTTCCGCCGTCGCGCCAATGAACAGCGCGCCAATGGCCGCCACGCTCATCAACGTTTCTATGGCAAACCAGCTGCCGCTTCTCATCAGGCGCAGTGCCTGACGGGCAATCGGGAACAGCCCGACCAGGGTAGTGGCAATAAACGCCAGATTACCGAACGGGTGGTTAATCTGCTCCAGACCCCAGCTCAGGGCCATCATGATGATGAGGGTAATGAGCGGCAGGTTTTCTTTCAGGGGAGAGGTTTTTTCGGCAGGTGCCGTTTCGCTGCGCAGGGTATAGCCCGCCTTGCTGACGGCGGCTTCAACCTGCTTGCTGACGTCTTTTTCGGCGCTGACCAGTAGCTTTTCGGTGGCGAACAGGACCTGAACGTGGTTCACGCCCGGTACCTGCCTCACCGCATTTTCCACTTTGCGGGCGCAGGCCGCGCAGTCCATGCCGTTGATGACCCAGCTGTAGCGATTGCCGCCTTCAGGCAGCGCGTCGACCTGCGTTTCGCACGCGCCCTCGCAGCAGCAGTCGTCTTTCGGCGGAACCGGGCTGAGCTTAAGCGCCGAGAATTGTGGGACTTTTTTTGGAATTTCTGGAGTCGACATGGCAGTCTCCGGTAATGATAATTTTCTCATTAACCGCAGCATACACTCTGGAGTCGACTCCAGAGTCAAGCGTTATTTAGATATACAATGAACGCACGATCAGGAAGTGCCCGGCGAAGTAACAGGCGGACGAAATCGCGTTATCCGCGCGGAAGCGGCGGCGATAGTGGCTGCCCAGCCAGACGATATTGCCGATTAACAGCAGCGCCGCGCCGAAGAACGCGGACATCGCCTGAGATGTCGGGCGGAAGAACCACAGTTCACCGGCCAGCCACACCATCACCAGCGTCATGGCGATAAACGTGCATACCGGCAGACGCATCTCTTCCAGACGCGACCAGATCACCGCAATCAGCAGCGCGCCAATCACCAGCAGCACCAGCGGCAGCGGCCAGAAGAAGGAGAGCGTCATCTGGCTGGCAAAGTAGATGGTATACAGCAGATGGGAGAGGAAAAATGCCCCCACGGCATACAGCAGGCGCTGACGCGGCAGCAGGGTTAAGGCATCACCAATCAGGGAGGCACACAGCCCGGCGAGGACCAGATAGCTGATGGCGTTAAACATCGGAGCCTGCCAGGCGAGCAGCAGAAGCAACAGCAGCGTGACGGGTTTAAACAACCAGCGCTGCCAGGCTGGACCGCGATAGGACGCATCGACATAAAGCCATGCGGAAAAACAGACAGCGATAAATGACCAAAGCATATTAACTCCCTGTAACTGTTGAGGCTGAATAATCAGTTTCTGATCCAGTGTAGTGACGCGAGCGGGCGTTTGGCAATGCCGGGGCAGGCGAGGTATCCTGAATTCCGCATAATCTGATGGGATGTTTCAATGAGCAAGATGCCGCTGTTTTTCATTATCGTGGTGGCGATTATCGTCATTGCCGCCTCGTTTCGCTTCGTGCAGCAGCGCCGCGAAAAGGCGGACAACGACGCCGCGCCGCTGATGCAAAAGCGCGTAGTGGTGGCGAACAAACGCGAGAAACCGCTTAACGACCGCCGCTCTCGCCAGCAGCAGGTGACGCCTGCGGGCACCGGCATGCGCTATGAAGCCAGCTTTAAGCCGGAAACCGGCGGTCTGGAGATGACCTTCCGCCTGGAGGCGCAGCAGTACCATCAGCTGACGGTGGGAGAGAAAGGCACGCTGAGCTATAAAGGGTCGCGTTTTGTAGGTTTTAGGGCTGAATAATGCGCGATCGGTCCCCTCTCCCGTGGGAGAGGGTTAGGGTGAGGGCATCACACCGCACCTTACTTCTTCACCTGCGCCTTAAACTTCTTCATCCACACCAGCAGTTCAAACACGCCGAAAATAAACACCCGCAGCTGCTGCCAGCCGGTCATCGGCGGGCCATCTTTCGGCAGGCCGTTTTTCAGCATCACCATCTGCAGGGCGTGCATGAACGAGGTGAAAATCAGCGCCACGTTAACAAAGATGTTTAACGGGCGCGGGAACGGGTGCACCAGATTCAAAATCAAAAATGCCCAGACGCCCAGCATCAGCAAGCGTCCCAGGTTAATCAGTACCGGCATCGGATCCTCCTTGTGCCTGACGGTGATACAGACGATAAGCCACCTGGCCTGCGACCTTCTCGCGGTGCAGATCCCAGAGAACGGGAACGGGTGGCAGGCCGTTTTCCACTTCGCTTTCTACATAAATCAGCGCGTCATCCGCCAGCCAGCCATTGTGCTCCAGCAGGGATAACGTCTCTTCCAGCAACCCCTTGCGGAACGGCGGGTCGACAAAGACCACGTTATGCGGCGTACCCTGCTGCGCGAGGAAACTCAGCGTATTGGTGTTGACCACTTTCGCATTCGTCGCCTTCAGCGTCGCCAGATTTTGCTGCAGCGTCTGCGCAACGCCGCGCTCCATCTCCAGCAGCGTGGCGCTGGCGGCGTAGCGCGATAGCGCCTCCAGCCCTAAGGCACCGCTTCCGGCGAAGCAGTCCAGGCAGTGGGCGTCTACCATTGATGGGGCAAGCCAGTTAAACAGCGTCTCGCGAACGCGGTCAGTTGTAGGGCGTAAACCGGGGCTGTCCGGCACCGGTAATTTCCGGCCTCGCCACTGGCCGCCGATAATGCGAATTTGACCGGCCGGGGCGCGGGTGGGTTTCTTCATCTCTGGAAAGCTCTGTTAACCATAGCCTTGCGATTGCGGGCGGTGATGTCAATTAAGTAAAGTGTTAGACTATTTCATCATTTTTTTAGCTTCCCTGTATATAGCGCCGCGAGGAGTGTAGTCGCAGATGGCAAAACAAAAAAAACGTGGCTTCTTTTCCTGGTTGGGTTTCGGTGAAAAAGAGCAAGAAACAGAACAGAAAACCGAAGAGCAACAGGTTGTAGAAGAGCCGTCACAGCCTGAAACGCCAGTCGAAACCGCTGCGGTTGTCGAAGCGGAAGAACCAGCGCACAGCAAAGAAGAGATTGAATCCTTTGCCGAAGAGGTGGTTGAGGTCACTGAGCAGGTTCAGGAGAGCGAGAAGCCAG
Organism: Enterobacter cloacae complex sp. P14RS; assembly: GCF_014895895.1. Lineage (NCBI taxonomy): Bacteria > Pseudomonadati > Pseudomonadota > Gammaproteobacteria > Enterobacterales > Enterobacteriaceae > Enterobacter > Enterobacter cloacae complex sp. P14RS. The sequence goes on along the minus strand of NZ_JADBQM010000023.1, from coordinate 94,917 downwards.
AGCCGGTTATCGTAGAAACCCTTACCGAAGCGCCGCAGGCCGCTATCGAACACGAAGCGCTGCCGCTGCCCGAAGAGGTTAAAGCTGAAGAGGTTTCTGCCGAAGAGTGGCAGGCCGAAGCGGAAACCGTTGAAATCGTTGAGGCGGTGGAAGAAGAGGCGGCACTTGAGCCAGAGCTGACCGACGAAGAGCTGGAAGCTCAGGCGCTGGCGGCGGAAGCGGCTGAAGAAGCGGTAATCGTCGTGCCGGTGGAAGAGCAGGCCGAAGAAGAGATCGTTCAGGAGCAGGAAAAACCGACCAAAGAAGGTTTCTTCGCGCGCCTGAAGCGCAGCCTGCTCAAAACCAAAGAAAACTTAGGTTCCGGATTTATCAGTCTTTTCCGCGGCAAGAAGATCGACGACGATCTGTTTGAAGAGCTGGAAGAGCAGCTGCTGATTGCGGACGTGGGCGTGGAAACTACCCGTAAGATCATCGCCAACCTGACCGAAGGGGCGAGCCGCAAACAGCTGCGCGACGCCGAGGCGCTGTACGGCCTGCTGAAAGACGAGATGGGTGAAATTCTCGCAAAAGTTGACGAACCGCTTAATATTGAAGGCAAAACGCCATTTGTTATTCTGATGGTTGGCGTTAACGGCGTGGGTAAAACCACCACCATCGGCAAGCTGGCGCGCCAGTTTGAGCAGCAGGGCAAATCGGTGATGCTGGCGGCGGGCGATACCTTCCGTGCGGCAGCGGTTGAGCAGCTCCAGGTGTGGGGCCAGCGCAACAACATTCCGGTGATTGCCCAGCACACCGGCGCAGATTCCGCATCCGTGATTTTCGACGCCATCCAGGCGGCGAAGTCGCGCAACGTGGACGTGCTGATTGCCGACACCGCAGGGCGTTTGCAGAACAAATCGCACCTGATGGAAGAGCTGAAGAAAATCGTCCGCGTCATGAAGAAGCTGGACGAAGATGCACCTCATGAAATTATGCTGACTATCGACGCCAGCACCGGGCAGAACGCCATTAGCCAGGCGAAGCTGTTCCATGAAGCGGTAGGGCTGACGGGGATCACGCTGACCAAACTGGACGGCACCGCGAAAGGCGGGGTGATCTTCTCCGTGGCCGACCAGTTCGGCATTCCTATCCGCTACATCGGTGTGGGCGAGCGTATTGAGGATTTGCGTCCGTTTAAGGCGGACGACTTTATTGAGGCATTATTTGCCCGAGAGGACTAACAATGATTCGCTTTGAACACGTCAGCAAGGCCTATCTCGGTGGGAGACAAGCGCTGCAGGGGGTGACGTTCCACCTGCAGCCAGGCGAGATGGCATTCCTGACCGGCCATTCCGGCGCGGGGAAAAGTACCCTGCTCAAGCTTATCTGTGGGATCGAACGGCCAAGCGCCGGGAAAATCTGGTTCAGCGGCCACGAAATTAGCCGTCTGAAAAACCGCGAAGTGCCGTTTCTGCGTCGTCAGATCGGCATGATTTTCCAGGATCACCACCTGCTGATGGATCGCACCGTTTTCGATAACGTGGCGATCCCGCTGATTATTGCCGGCGCCAGCTATGACGATATCCGCCGTCGCGTCTCTGCGGCGCTGGACAAGGTCGGACTGCTGGACAAAGCGAAGAACTTCCCGATCCAGCTTTCCGGCGGTGAACAGCAGCGCGTGGGCATCGCCCGCGCGGTGGTGAACAAGCCTGCCGTACTGCTGGCGGATGAACCGACCGGTAACCTGGACGATGCCCTGTCCGAAGGGATTTTGCGTCTGTTTGAGGAATTCAACCGCGTAGGGGTAACGGTACTGATGGCGACGCACGACATGGGGCTGATTTCCCGTCGTTCGTACCGCATGCTGACTCTGAGCGACGGGCATTTGCACGGAGGCCACGGTGAACAAGCGTGATGCAATGAACCAGATTCGGCAGTTCGGGAACCGGTTCGACCGTTTCCGTAAGCCGCAGGGCGGCGGTGACGGCAATCGTAATGCGCCTAAGCGCCAGAAAGCGGCGCCGAAACCGGCCTCCCGCAAGACCAACGTGTTTAACGAACAGGTGCGCTACGCCTTCCACGGCGCGCTGCAGGATCTGAAAAGCAAACCGCTGGCGACGTTCCTGACGGTGATGGTGATCGCCATCTCCCTGACGCTGCCAAGCGTCTGCTACATGGTCTATAAGAACGTCAACCAGGCGGCGTCGCAGTATTACCCGTCACCGCAGATCACCGTTTATCTGGATAAAGCGCTCGACGATAACGCGGCGGCGCAGGTGGTCGGGCAAATCCAGGCCGAGCAGGGCGTGGAGAAGGTGAATTATCTCTCCCGTGAAGAAGCGTTGGGCGAGTTCCGTAACTGGTCAGGCTTTGGCGGCGCGCTGGACATGCTGGAAGAGAACCCGCTGCCCGCCGTGGCGGTGGTGATCCCGAAGCTGGATTTCCAGGGTACCGATTCGCTCAACACCCTGCGCGACCGCATCACACGCATCAACGGGATTGATGAAGTGCGCATGGACGACAGCTGGTTTGCCCGTCTTGCGGCGCTGACCGGGCTGGTGGGGCGCGTGTCGGCGATGATCGGCGTGCTGATGGTGGCGGCGGTGTTCCTCGTCATCGGTAACAGCGTGCGTCTGAGCATCTTTGCGCGTCGCGATACCATCAACGTGCAAAAACTGATTGGCGCAACGGATGGTTTCATCCTGCGTCCGTTCCTCTACGGTGGCGCACTGCTCGGTTTCTCCGGCGCATTTCTTTCACTGATATTGTCAGAAATTTTGGTGATGCGGCTTTCGTCTGCCGTCACAGAAGTGGCGCAGGTTTTCGGAACTAAGTTTGATATCAGTGGCTTAGGCTTCGATGAGTGCCTGCTGTTGCTGCTGGTGTGCTCCATGATCGGCTGGATTGCCGCATGGCTGGCAACGGTTCAACATTTACGCCACTTTACTCCCGACTAATAAAAGCGTGATATAATCTTTCCCTGCACCGAGATGTTCGCTCTGCAGGGAAAGCGTCCCTGTTGTCTCTTCCCCTGTTATCATCTCCATGTCACATTTTGTGCGTAATTTATTCACCGTTGCACCTGGAACTTGTGGATAAAATCACTGTCTGATAAAAGAGTGAATGCTAATCTCGTTGCTCAAACGCTTTGGCATGGTTGTTGCCTGACGGGGACAGCCTGGACCAGAAGAAACATTGAGAGGAATGAATGACCAAAGAAATGCAAACTTTAGCTTTAGCCCCTGTTGGTAACCTGGAATCTTACATCCGGGCTGCGAACACCTGGCCGATGTTAACGGCCGAGGAAGAAAAGGAGCTTGCTGAAAAGCTGCATTACCAGGGCGATCTGGAAGCAGCGAAAAAGCTGATCCTGTCTCACCTGCGCTTTGTTGTTCACATTGCTCGTAACTATGCGGGCTATGGCCTGCCGCAGGCGGACTTGATTCAGGAAGGTAACATCGGCCTGATGAAGGCTGTACGTCGCTTTAACCCGGAAGTGGGCGTGCGACTGGTCTCCTTCGCCGTACACTGGATCAAAGCAGAAATTCATGAATACGTGCTGCGCAACTGGCGTATCGTGAAAGTCGCCACGACAAAAGCGCAACGTAAGCTGTTCTTCAACCTGCGTAAAACCAAGCAGCGTCTGGGCTGGTTCAATCAGGATGAAGTGGAAATGGTGGCGCGCGAGCTGGGTGTATCCAGCAAAGACGTCCGTGAGATGGAATCCCGTATGGCCGCGCAGGACATGACCTTTGATATGTCCTCCGACGACGACGCATCTGACAGCCAGCCGATGGCACCGGTTCTGTATCTGCAGGATAAAACCTCTAACTTTGCCGACGGCATTGAAGAGGACAACTGGGAAGATCAGGCCGCGAACAAGCTGACCCATGCGATGGAAGGCCTCGACGAGCGTAGCCAGGATATTATCCGCGCCCGCTGGCTGGACGAAGACAACAAGTCCACGCTGCAGGAGCTGGCCGACCGCTACGGCGTTTCTGCTGAACGTGTCCGTCAGCTTGAAAAGAACGCCATGAAAAAACTTCGCGCCGCTATCGAAGCGTAATTACTGCGAAGTACACCGAGAGCCCTCGAATGCAAATTCGGGGGTTTTGTTTTTTTAGCGCCCGCTCTGGCGAATTTCTCCCCCCTGGCAAACACTTACTGATGCGCTAAGCAGGCGATTTTCTCAGGGGGTCAGGGTGAAAAATAACGAACTGAATGACCGGCGTTTACAGGCGACGCCGCGCGGCATCGGCGTGATGTGTAACTTCTATGCTGATAAAGCCGAAAACGCCACGGTGTGGGACGTGGAAGGCAATGAGTACATCGACTTCGCCGCCGGGATCGCGGTGCTGAATACTGGCCATCGCCATCCCAAAGTTATCTCCGCTATCGAAAAACAACTCCACGCTTTTACCCACACGGCCTACCAGATTGTGCCGTATGAGGGCTATGTGGCGCTTGCCGAGCGCATCAACCAGCGCGTGCCGATTAACGGCCCGGCCAAAACCGCCTTCTTCTCGACGGGTGCTGAAGCGGTCGAAAACGCGGTCAAAATTGCCCGCGCGTATACCAGACGCCCCGGCCTTATCACCTTCGGCGGCGCGTTCCACGGTCGCACCTTTATGACCATGGCGCTGACCGGTAAGGTCGCGCCGTACAAGCTGGGTTTCGGCCCGTTCCCCGGTTCGGTATACCACGCTCAATTCCCTGACGGTCTGCACGGCATCAGCACGGCGGAAGCATTAAAAAGCCTGGAGCGCATCTTTAAGGCGGATATCGCCCCAGACCAGGTGGCGGCCATTATTCTCGAACCGGTTCAGGGAGAGGGCGGGTTCAACATTGCGCCCGCTGATTTTATGCAGGCGCTGCGCGCCCTGTGCGATACCCACGGAATTTTGCTGATTGCCGACGAGGTGCAAAGCGGCTTCGCCCGCACCGGCAAGCTGTTCTCGATGGAACACCACTGCGTGAAGCCGGACCTGATCACCATGGCAAAAAGCCTCGCGGGCGGGATGCCGCTCTCAGCGGTATCGGGCCGCGCCGAGGTGATGGACGCGCCTGCACCTGGCGGTCTGGGCGGTACCTACGCAGGTAACCCGCTGGCGATTGCCGCGGCGCACGCGGTGCTGGACGTGATTGATGAGGAAGATCTCTGCACGCGCTCGGCGCACCTCGGCCATCATCTGGTAGAAGTGCTCAACAAAGCGAAGGAAAACTGCCCGTTCATCGCCGACATCCGTGCCCAGGGCTCGATGGTCGCGGTAGAGTTTAACGATCCGCAATCCGGGCAACCGTCGCCGGAATTCACCCGGCAGGTGCAGGAGCGCGCGTTGAACGAAGGGCTGCTGCTCCTGAGCTGCGGCGTTTACGGCAACGTGATCCGCTTCCTTTATCCGCTTACCATCCCAGAAGCGCAGTTCCGTAAAGCGCTGGACATTATCTTCGCGTCGCTGACACGTTAAAGCCACCAGCCCGGCGGTAAATCCTGTCGGGCTTATCATATATTCATTTCAAATTAGCTATTCCAAAATCATAAAAATGGGGTATGTTTTAGCAGAGTATGCTGAAAAAGCGCGAACAGCACACCAATAACTGAAATAAAGCGCTGCACAACAACATCACAACAATCGTAATAACCATAATAATGGGGAATCTCAGGATGAACATGAAGGGTAAAGCGTTACTGGCAGGATGTATCGCGTTGGCATTCAGCACCATGGCGCAGGCAGATATTAAAGTGGCCGTGGTGGGCGCAATGTCCGGTCCGGTAGCACAGTACGGCGACCAGGAATTTACGGGCGCAGAACAGGCGGTTGCAGACATTAATGCTAAGGGTGGCATCAAGGGCGAAAAACTGCAGATCGTAAAGTACGACGATGCCTGTGACCCGAAGCAAGCGGTCGCGGTGGCGAACAAAGTGGTCAACGACGGCATCAAATACGTTATCGGTCACCTGTGCTCCTCTTCTACTCAGCCCGCGTCTGACATCTACGAAGACGAAGGTATTCTGATGATCACCCCGGCTGCGACCGCACCGGAGCTGACCGCGCGCGGCTACAAGCTGACCCTGCGTACCACCGGTCTGGACTCCGATCAGGGCCCAACGGCGGCTAAGTACATACTTGAAAAAGTGAAGCCGCAGCGTATCGCGATTGTTCACGACAAACAGCAGTATGGTGAAGGTCTGGCCCGTGCGGTGCAGGACGGTCTTAAAAAAGGCAATGCCAACGTGGTCTTCTTTGATGGGATCACCGCCGGCGAGAAAGACTTCTCCACCCTGGTGGCGCGTCTGAAGAAAGAGAATATCGATTTCGTTTACTACGGCGGCTACCACCCGGAAATGGGCCAGATCCTGCGCCAGGCGCGCGCGGCGGGTCTGAAAACCCAGTTCATGGGCCCGGAAGGCGTGGCGAACGTTTCCCTGTCTAACATCGCGGGTGAATCTGCCGAAGGTCTGCTGGTGACCAAGCCGAAGAACTACGACCAGGTGCCAGCGAACAAACCTATCGTAGATGCCATCAAGGCGAAGAAGCAGGATCCAAGCGGCGCGTTCGTCTGGACCACCTACGCAGCGCTGCAGTCTCTGCAGGCGGGTCTGAACCAGTCAGCCGATCCGGCTGAGATTGCCACCTGGCTGAAAGCCAACACGGTGGAAACCGTGATGGGGCCGCTCTCCTGGGACGCAAAGGGCGATCTGAAGGGCTTCGAGTTCGGCGTGTTTGACTGGCATGCTAACGGAACGGCGACAGACGCCAAATAAAAGCAAAAAGGCAACTTAAGTTGCCTTTTTTAATGTTTTCTCCCTCTCCCCGTGGGAGAGGGCCGGGGTGAGGGCATCATGCCGCACCGCACAATTCATCCCAAACGCTTCTCCCACCCGCTCTCCTGCGCCGTAAACCCTAACGCCTGCATAAACGCTGCCATCACGCCGCGGTCTTCCACGCCCACGTCGGCCATCCACCATGAGTTTACGTTCGGGTTTTCGCGGATCACTTCTTCAATTAAATACTGTCCCACACCGCGACGACGGGTCACGTCACGCACGCGCAGCGAGTCCAGCGCTCCCTCCGTGCCGCTCAGGGTCACGCGAACCGCGGCCAGCAGGCGCTCGTTGAAGCGCGCGGCATAAATGCGATGGTTCTCGTCGACATGCAGCGACGAAGGGGAATATTCCGGCCAGATCTTGCCCAGGTCGATATGATCCTGGTCGCTAAAGGTCACCAGACGCACGATAGTCAGTTTCATTAGCAGCTTGTCCAAAGCAAATTGAGTAGAGGCAGTGTACTCAATTTATTCACTCAGCGGCTTCCTCTTTTTATTCTCATTAACCAGGTGATTAGTTTTTTAGCAATGCAATGGGCAGTGTGAAAACACATGGATCGAAAAATAAGCAGAATTTTAACCTGAATGGCAGCGATTTATTCGGCGCTTTGTACCGTTATTTTATGCTGCAAACTGCACTTTTATTTGTTTATCTCTGCCTGATTTCAGAATATTATCTTTCCTTAATCGCCTGAAAAATAGAGATTTTAGTCTGGTTTTTGACAAAAAACTGCGCTAAACCATTAAAGGCACTGGTAAAAATAGTGTTGTTCATTAAAAGTACAGAATGCTTTTTAACCATAATAAAACAAAATATAAACACGACATCACGAATGGGGATTCTGAGATGAAAAGGAACGCGAAGACATTTATCGCGGGAATGGTTGCACTGGCGATCTCGCATGCGGCCATGGCGGAAGAGATTAAAGTTGCGGTAGTCGGTGCGATGTCCGGCCCTGTTGCCCAGTGGGGTGACATGGAGTTTAACGGCGCGCGTCAGGCCATCAAAGACATCAACGCCAAAGGCGGCATCAAGGGCGACAAGCTGGTAGGCGTGGAGTATGACGACGCCTGCGATCCGAAACAGGCCGTTGCGGTCGCCAACAAAATCGTCAACGACGGGATTCAGTACGTCATCGGCCACCTCTGCTCATCCTCCACCCAGCCCGCGTCCGATATCTACGAAGACGAAGGTATTCTGATGATCACTCCGGGCGCCACCAACCCGGAGCTGACCCAGCGCGGTTACCAGCACATCATGCGTACCGCCGGTCTGGACTCCTCCCAGGGGCCAACCGCGGCCAAATACATCCTCGAGACCGTTAAGCCACAGCGTATCGCCATAATTCATGACAAGCAGCAGTACGGCGAAGGCCTGGCGCGCTCCGTGCAGGACGGCCTGAAAAAAGGCGGCGCGAACATCGTCTTCTTCGACGGCATTACCGCAGGCGAAAAAGATTTTTCCGCGCTGATCGCCCGTCTGCAAAAAGAGAACATCGACTTCGTCTACTACGGCGGCTACTACCCGGAAATGGGCCAGATGCTGCGCCAGGCGCGCGCCACCGGTCTGAAAACCCAGTTTATGGGGCCAGAGGGCGTGGGCAACGCCTCCCTGTCGAACATCGCAGGGGATTCTGCCGAAGGCATGCTGGTGACGATGCCAAAACGCTATGACCAGGATCCGGCCAACAAGGCTATCGTGGATGCGCTCAAGGCGCAGAAGAAAGATCCGAGTGGTCCATACGTCTGGATCACCTACGCGGCCGTGCAGTCTCTGGCAACCGCGCTGGAGCGTACCGGCAGCAAAGAGCCGCTGGATCTGGTGAAAGATTTAAAAGCACACGGGGCGAACACCGTGATTGGGCCGCTGAACTGGGATGAGAAAGGCGATCTGAAGGGATTTGAGTTTGGTGTCTTTAAGTGGCACGCCGACGGTTCGTCCTCGGTCGCCAAATAATTATCCCACCGCCCGGCTCACCGGGCGGGTATAAAAAGGTTTGCATATGTCCGAGCAGTTTCTCTACTTTTTGCAGCAGATGTTTAACGGCGTCACGCTGGGAAGCACCTACGCGCTGATCGCCATCGGCTATACGATGGTTTACGGCATTATCGGCATGATCAACTTCGCCCACGGCGAGGTGTACATGATCGGTAGCTACGTCTCCTTTATGATTATCGCCGCGCTGATGATGATGGGCATCGACAGCAGCTGGCTGCTGGTCGCCGCCGGGTTTGTTGGCGCGATCGTGATCGCCAGCGCCTACGGCTGGAGCATCGAACGCGTGGCCTACCGGCCGGTGCGCAGCTCCAAGCGTCTTATTGCGCTGATTTCCGCGATCGGGATGTCGATCTTCCTGCAAAACTACGTCAGCCTGACCGAAGGTTCGCGCGACGTGGCGCTGCCAAGCCTGTTTAACGGCCAGTGGATTGTGGGGGCCAGCGAAAACTTCTCTGCCTCTATTACCACGATGCAGCTGGTGATCTGGATCGTGACCTTTGTCGCCATGCTCGCCCTGACCCTGTTCATCCGCTACTCCCGCATGGGACGCGCCTGCCGCGCGTGTGCGGAAGACCTGAAGATGGCGAGCCTGCTCGGCATCAACACCGACCGCGTAATCGCCCTGACCTTCGTGATTGGCGCGGCGATGGCGGCGGTGGCTGGCGTGCTGCTCGGCCAGTTCTACGGCGTAATTAACCCGTACATCGGCTTTATGGCCGGGATGAAAGCCTTCACCGCGGCGGTACTGGGCGGCATCGGCAGTATTCCGGGCGCGATGATTGGCGGCCTGATCCTGGGCGTGGCGGAAGCGCTCTCCTCGGCGTACCTGAGCACCGAATATAAAGACGTGGTGTCGTTTGCCCTGCTGATTCTGGTTCTGCTGGTGATGCCTACCGGTATTCTGGGCCGTCCGGAGGTAGAGAAAGTATGAAACCGATGCATTTTGCAATGGCGCTGCTGTCTGCCGCCATGTTCTTCGTGCTGGCCAGCGTCTTTATGGGCGTCCAGCTTGAGCTGAATGGCACCAAACTCGTTGTCGATACTGCAGCTGATATTCGCTGGCAGTGGGTCTTTATCGGCACCGCCGTGGTGTTCCTGTTCCAGCTGCTGCGCCCGCTGTTCCAGAAAACGCTGAAAAATGTCTCCGGACCGAAATTCGTTCTGCCGGCGATCGACGGTACAACGGTAAAACAGAAGCTGTTCCTCGTGGCGCTGCTGGTCGCCGCCGTGGCGTGGCCGTTTATGGTGTCGCGCGGCACGGTGGACATCGCCACCCTGACCATGATTTACGTGATCCTCGGCCTCGGTCTGAACGTGGTGGTCGGTCTCTCTGGTCTGCTGGTGCTGGGCTACGGCGGTTTCTACGCTATCGGCGCGTATACCTTCGCGCTGCTGAACCACTATTACGGCCTGGGCTTCTGGACCTGCCTGCCGCTGGCGGGGCTGGTCTCTGCCGCGGCGGGCTTCCTGCTCGGCTTCCCGGTGCTGCGCCTGCGCGGTGACTACCTGGCGATTGTGACCTTAGGCTTCGGTGAAATCGTCCGTATCCTGCTGCTCAACAACACCGAAGTGACCGGCGGCCCGAACGGCATCAGCCAGATCCCGAAGCCGACCTTCTTCGGCCTGGAGTTCAGCCGTACCGCCCGCGAAGGCGGCTGGGATACCTTCAGCAACTTCTTTGGCATCAAATATGATCCATCTGACCGCGTGATCTGGCTCTACCTGGTGGCGCTGCTGCTGGTGGTCATCACCCTGTTCGTGATCAACCGCCTGCTGCGCATGCCGCTGGGCCGAGCGTGGGAAGCGCTGCGCGAAGATGAGATCGCCTGCCGCTCCCTGGGCCTGAACCCGACCCGCATCAAGCTGACCGCGTTCACCATCAGCGCCGCGTTTGCCGGTTTCGCCGGCACGCTGTTCGCCGCGCGCCAGGGCTTCGTCAGCCCTGAGTCGTTCACCTTTGCCGAATCGGCCTTTGTGCTGGCGATTGTGGTACTCGGCGGGATGGGCTCGCAGTTCGCCGTTATCCTCGCGGCTATCCTGCTGGTGGTCTCTCGCGAGCTGATGCGCGACTTTAACGAATACAGCATGCTGATGCTGGGTGGTTTGATGGTGCTGATGATGATCTGGCGTCCGCAGGGTCTGCTGCCGATGACGCGTCCACAGCTGAAGCTTAAGAATGTGGAAGCGAAAGGAGAGCAGGCATGAGTCAGCCATTATTATCCGTAAACGGTCTGATGATGCGTTTTGGCGGCCTGCTGGCGGTCAACAACGTGAACCTGGACCTGCATAAAAAAGAGATCGTCTCCCTGATTGGCCCGAACGGCGCGGGGAAAACCACGGTCTTTAACTGCCTGACCGGCTTCTACAAGCCGACGGGCGGCACCATCATGCTGCGCGACCAGCACCTGGAAGGGCTGCCGGGCCAGCAGATTGCCCGCATGGGCGTGGTGCGTACCTTCCAGCACGTGCGTTTGTTCCGCGAGATGACGGTGATTGAGAACCTGCTGGTGGCACAGCATCAGCAGCTGAAAACCGGCCTGTTCTCCGGCCTGCTGAAAACCCCGGCCTTCCGCCGCGCGCAGGAGGAGGCGCTCGATCGTGCCGCCACCTGGCTCGACCGCATCGGCCTGCTGCAGCACGCCAACCGTCAGGCGAGCAACCTGGCCTATGGCGACCAGCGTCGACTGGAGATTGTGCGCTGCATGGTGACCCAGCCGGAGATCCTGATGCTCGACGAACCGGCGGCGGGCCTCAACCCGAAAGAGACCAAAGAGCTGGACGAGCTGATTGCCGAGCTGCGCGATCATCACGACACCACCATCCTGCTGATTGAGCATGACATGAAGCTGGTGATGGGCATTTCGGACCGTATCTACGTGGTAAACCAGGGCACGCCGCTGGCAAACGGCACGCCGGAAGAGATCCGCAACAACCCGGACGTGATCCGCGCATACCTTGGTGAGGCATAAGATGGAAAAAGCGATGTTAACGTTCGACAAGGTCAATGCGCACTACGGCAAGATCCAGGCGCTGCACGACGTCAGCCTGCACATCAATCAGGGTGAAATCGTCACCCTGATTGGCGCCAACGGCGCGGGCAAAACCACGCTGCTCGGCACCCTGTGCGGCGACCCGCGCGCCACCAGCGGGCGGATTGTGTTCGATGGTAAAGACATTACCGACTGGCAGACCGCCAGAATCATGCGTGAGGCGGTGGCGATTGTCCCGGAAGGGCGCCGCGTCTTCTCCCGCATGACGGTGGAAGAGAACCTGGCGATGGGCGGGTTCTTCGCTCACCGCGATGAATACCAGACCCGAATCAAGTGGGTGTACGAACTCTTCCCGCGCCTGTGGGAGCGCCGCATCCAGCGTGCGGGCACCATGTCCGGCGGTGAACAGCAGATGCTGGCGATTGGCCGCGCGCTGATGAGCCAGCCGCGTCTGCTGCTTCTGGATGAACCGTCGCTCGGTCTGGCACCGATCATCATCCAGCAGATATTCGACACCATCGAGCAGCTGCGTAAAGAGGGGATGACCATCTTCCTCGTCGAGCAGAACGCCAACCAGGCGCTGAAGCTCGCTGACCGTGGCTACGTGCTGGAGAACGGCCGCGTGGTGCTGGAAGACACCGGCGACGCGCTGCTGGCGAACGAAGCGGTGCGGAGCGCGTATTTAGGCGGGTAGATAAAAGCAAAAAGGCAACGCAAGTTGCCTTTTTTAGTGTTTTCTCCCTCTCCCTGTTGGAGAGGGCCGGGGTGAGGGCACCAGACCGCACCCAATCATGCACCTAATTCCCTTCACACAACCATCATCCCCCTGTCCCTTTACTGTCACTTATCTGTAAACAAACAGTTATTTTTCTGTCATTCGAGCATGTCATGTTACCTCGCGAGCATAAAACGCGTGATATCGCGCATCCGGCACAATAAGAGAGATGACAATGACATCGTTACGACACACAGCTTTGGGTCTGGCACTGGGTCTGGCTTTTGCGACGAACGCAATGGCTGTGACCACCATTCCGTTCTGGCATTCCATGGAAGGGGAGTTGGGTAAAGAAGTTGACTCCCTGGCGCAACGTTTCAACGACACCCACCCGGATTACAAAATTGTGCCGGTGTACAAAGGTAACTACGAGCAGAGCCTGAGCGCGGGCATCGCCGCCTTCCGTACCGGCAACGCGCCTGCGCTGTTACAGGTGTATGAAGTGGGCACCGCCACCATGATGGCCTCGAAAGCTATCAAGCCGGTGTATGAAGTGTTCAAAGAGGCGGGTATCAACTTCGATGAATCCCAGTTCGTGCCGACCGTAGCGGGTTACTACACCGATTCCAAAACCGGTCACCTGCTGTCCCAGCCGTTTAACAGCTCCACGCCAGTGCTGTACTACAACAAAGACGCCTTCAAAAAAGCCGGTTTAGATCCGGAGCAGCCGCCAAAAACCTGGCAGGACCTGGCCGAATACACCGCGAAGCTGAAAGCGGCGGGCATGAAGTGCGGCTACGCCAGCGGCTGGCAGGGCTGGATCCAGATTGAGAACTTCAGCGCCTGGCACGGCCTGCCGGTGGCGACCAAAAACAATGGCTTCGACGGCACCGATGCGGTACTCGAGTTCAACAAGCCGGAGCAGGTGAAGCACATTGCGCTGCTTGCCGATCTGAACAAGAAGGGCGACTTCAGCTACTTCGGGCGTAAAGACGAATCCACCGAGAAGTTCTACAACGGCGACTGCGCCATTACCACCGCCTCGTCCGGCTCGCTGGCGGATATTCGTCACTACGCCAAATTCAACTACGGCGTGGGCATGATGCCGTACGACGCTGACGTGAAGGGCGCGCCGCAGAACGCCATCATCGGCGGGGCGAGCCTGTGGGTGATGCAGGGTAAAGACAAGGGCACCTACAAAGGCGTGGCCGAATTCCTCGATTTCCTGGCCAAACCGGAAAACGCTGCTGAATGGCACCAGAAGACCGGCTACCTGCCGATCACCAAAGCCGCGTACGACCTGACCCGCGAGCAGGGCTTCTACAGCAAAAACCCGGGTGCGGACATCGCGACGCGTCAGATGCTGAACAAGCCGCCGTTGCCGTTCACTAAAGGCCTGCGTCTGGGCAACATGCCGCAGATCCGCACCATCGTGGATGAAGAGCTGGAAAGCGTGTGGACCGGGAAGAAAACCCCGCAGCAGGCGCTGGATTCCGCAGTAGAGCGCGGGAATCAGCTGCTGCGCCGCTTTGAGCAGTCGACGAAATCGTAATTTGTGATTCGCCCGGTGGCGCTGTGCTACAGGGCCTACGACGTGCCCCATCCAGGCCGGGTAAGGCGCAGCCGCCACCCGGCATTGTTCAGGAACCCAATCTCCATGTCCTCATCCCGTCCGGTGTTTCGCTCCCGCTGGCTGCCGTACCTGTTGGTCGCGCCTCAGCTGGTCATCACCGTTATCTTCTTTATCTGGCCTGCGGGCGAAGCGCTGTGGTACTCGGTACAAAGCGTCGATCCGTTCGGGCTCTCCAGCCAGTTTGTCGGGCTGGACAACTTTACCGCGCTATTCCATGACAGCTACTACCTGGACTCCTTCTGGACGACGATGAAATTCAGCGCGCTGGTGACCGTGAGCGGTCTTGTTGCCTCGCTGTTTTTCGCCGCGCTGGTGGATTACGTGGTGCGCGGCAGCCGCCTGTATCAGACCCTGATGCTGCTGCCTTACGCCGTGGCCCCCGCCGTTGCCGCCGTGCTGTGGATCTTCCTGTTTAACCCCGGACGCGGGCTGATTACCCATTTCCTGGCAGAGTTCGGCTACGACTGGAACCACGCCCAGAACAGCGGTCAGGCGATGTTCCTGGTGGTGTTCGCCTCGGTGTGGAAGCAGATCAGCTATAACTTCCTGTTTTTCTTTGCCGCGCTGCAGTCCATCCCGCGTTCGCTGGTGGAGGCCGCCGCGATTGACGGCGCAGGGCCGATTCGTCGCTTCTTCAGACTGTCCCTGCCGTTGATTGCCCCGGTGAGCTTTTTCCTGCTGGTGGTGAACCTCGTGTACGCCTTCTTCGACACCTTCCCGGTGATCGACGCGGCGACCGCAGGCGGCCCGGTGCAGGCGACAACGACGCTTATTTATAAGATCTACCGCGAAGGCTTCGCTGGGCTGGATCTCTCGGCCTCCGCCGCGCAGTCGGTGGTGCTGATGTTCCTCGTCATCATCCTCACGGTGGTGCAGTTCCGCTATGTTGAAAGTAAGGTGCGCTACCAATGATTGAGAACCGTCGCGGGCTGACGATTTTCAGCCATACCATGCTGATTTTAGGGATTATCGTCATCCTGTTCCCGCTGTACGTGGCCTTTGTCGCCGCCACGCTGGACACCAAAGCGGTGTTCGACACGCCGATGACGCTGATCCCGGGCGGGCATCTTTTCGAGAACATGAAAACCATCTGGACCCAGGGCGTGGGCGCCAACAGCGCGCCGTTCTGGCTGATGATGCTCAACAGCTTCATCATGGCGTTCGGCATTACGGTGGGCAAAATTACGGTGTCGATGCTCTCGGCCTTCGCCATCGTCTGGTTTCGCTTTCCGCTGCGTAACCTGTTCTTCTGGATGATTTTCATCACCCTGATGCTGCCGGTGGAGGTGCGTATCTTCCCGACGGTGGAGGTGATTGCCAACCTGAAGATGCTGGACAGCTACGCAGGCTTAACCCTGCCGCTGATGGCCTCGGCGACCGCCACCTTCCTGTTCCGCCAGTTCTTTATGACCCTGCCGGATGAGCTGATTGAAGCCGCGCGCATCGACGGCGCCTCGCCGATGCGCTTCTTCCGCGACATCGTGCTGCCGCTGTCGAAAACCAACCTTGCGGCGCTGTTTGTGATCACCTTTATCTACGGCTGGAACCAGTACCTGTGGCCGCTGCTGATTATTCAGGACGTCAACCTCGGCACCGCCGTGGCGGGCATCAAAGGCATGATTGCCACCGGTGAAGGCACCACCCTCTGGAACCAGGTGATGGCGGCGATGCTGCTCACCCTAATCCCACCCGTAGTCATTGTTTTAGCCATGCAGCGCTCGTTTGTCCGCGGCCTGGTCGATAGCGAGAAATAAGATGGCAGGTTTAAAACTTCAGGCAGTTACCAAAAGCTGGGACGGTAAAACCCAGGTCATTCAGCCGCTGACGCTCGACGTGGCGGACGGCGAATTTATCGTGATGGTCGGCCCGTCCGGCTGCGGCAAATCTACGCTGCTGCGCATGGTGGCGGGGCTGGAGCGCGTCACGTCCGGGGATATCTGGATTGACCGCCAGCGCGTCACCGAGATGGAGCCGAAAGACAGGGGCATCGCGATGGTGTTCCAGAACTACGCCCTCTATCCGCACATGAGCGTGGAGGAGAACATGGCCTGGGGGCTGAAAATTCGCGGCATGGGCAAAGGCCATATTGAGGAGCGCGTGAAAGAAGCCGCCCGCATTCTGGAACTCGACGGTCTGCTGAAGCGCCGCCCGCGTGAGCTCTCCGGCGGCCAGCGCCAGCGCGTGGCAATGGGGCGCGCTATCGTGCGTGACCCGGCGGTATTCCTGTTCGACGAGCCGCTGTCTAACCTCGACGCCAAGCTGCGCGTACAGATGCGCCTTGAGCTGCAGCAGCTGCACCGTCGTCTGAAAACCACGTCTCTGTACGTGACTCACGATCAGGTCGAAGCCATGACTCTCGCCCAGCGCGTAATGGTGATGAACAAAGGCGTTGCCGAGCAGATTGGCACCCCGGTGGAAGTGTACGAAAAACCGGCCACCCGCTTTGTGGCGAGCTTTATCGGCAGCCCGGCGATGAACCTGCTGGAAGGGCGCATCAGCAGCGCGGGCACCCACTTTGAACTGGAAAGCGGGATGGCGCTGCCGATCAACTGGTACTATCGTGGCTACGCCGGGCGTAAGATGACGCTCGGTATCCGCCCCGAGCATATTGGTTTAACCTCTCAGGCGGACGGCGGCGTGCCGCTGGTGATGGACACGCTGGAGATGTTGGGTGCAGATAACCTGGCGCACGGGCGCTGGGGCGAGCAAAAAATGGTGGTGCGCCTGGCGCATCAGGAGCGCCCGAAAGCGGGCAGCACGCTGTGGCTCCACCTGCCGGAAAACCATCTGCACCTTTTTGACGGTGAAACAGGACAACGAGTATGAGCAACTGGCCTTACCCCCACATCGTCGCCCACCGTGGCGGCGGTAAGCTGGCCCCGGAAAACACCCTGGCGGCGATCGATGTCGGCGCGCGCTACGGCCACACGATGATCGAGTTCGACGCCAAGCTGTCGAAGGACGGCGAAATTTTCCTGCTGCATGACGACAATCTTGAACGCACCAGCAACGGCTGGGGCGTGGCGGGTGAACTGCCGTGGCGCGATCTGCTGAAGGTGGACGCCGGAAGCTGGTTCAGCAGGGAGTTCAAAGGCGAACCGCTGCCGCTGCTGGCGGAGGTGGCAGACCGGTGTCGTCTACATGGCATGATGGCCAACATCGAAATCAAACCGACCACCGGCACCGGGCCGCTGACGGGCAAAGTGATTGCCCTTGCCGCGCGCGAGCTGTGGGAAGGCATGACCGCGCCGCTGCTGTCGTCGTTTGACATCGACGCGCTGGAGGCCGCACAGGCAGCTGTACCGGAGCTGCCGCGCGGGCTGCTGCTGGACGAGTGGCGTGAGGACTGGCGTGAACTGACGGGCCGCTTAGGCTGCGTCTCTATCCATCTGAACCACAAGCTGCTGGATGAGGCGCGGGTGAAAATGCTGAAAGACGCGGGTCTGCATATTCTGGTCTACACCGTTAACAAACCCCAGCGCGCAGCCGAGCTGCTGCGCTGGGGCGTGGACAGCATCTGTACCGATGCGATTGACCAGATCGGCCCGAAATTTATTTATTGAGCATACTGCCGTTCTGCTGGGTCGGCAGCATATGCTGCTGACCGCTGCTTTGCGACATCCCGCCCCCTAACATCCCGCCGTTTTTATTTGGCAGCGGCTGCTCGCGCACCTGTCCCTGCTGCACGCGCTGGGTGTTGGCGTTCATCTGGTTTTGCAGGCTCTGCTGCTGCATCTGGGTCTGCGTTCTCAGCTGCTGATTGAGCATCCCTTTCTGCTGCTGTTGCTGGCTCATCATCTCGGTCTGCATACGCTGCTGGCTCGGGATAACGTAACCCTGCTGATTCGGGTTGTTCATGGTGTTGAGTGGCTGTGCGAGCGCGGCAAACGGGATCAGCGCCGCAATAATCATCAAGCGTTTCATTGTCATTTCCTCCTCTTGAGGCCTCTCTTAAGTTTACCCTGATTTCACCATGACGATGATTTTTTAGGAGTTGTGAACCAGGCTTAAGCGGGGAATATGGATCCCTTCACCTGGAGAACAATAATGATGAAACCAACCTTCTTGCGCTGGGTCGCCATCGCCGCGCTGATGGCAGGCGGCACATTTACCGTGGCGGCCAACCCGCCCGCCGCTCCTCCCGTCTCTTACGGCGTGGAGGAGGATGTTTTTCACCCCGTGCGGGCCACGCACGGCATGGTGGCCTCGGTTGACGCGCTGGCGACCCAAGTGGGCGTCGATATTCTTAAGCAGGGCGGTAACGCGGTGGATGCAGCGGTCGCGGTCGGGTACGCGCTGGCGGTAACGCACCCGCAGGCGGGGAATCTGGGCGGCGGTGGCTTTATGATGCTGCGCACCAAAGACGGCAAAACCACGGCCATCGACTTCCGCGAAATGGCGCCTTCTCAGGCGTCCCGCGATATGTTCCTCGACGACCAGGGTAACCCTGACAGCAAAAAATCCCTGACCTCCCACCTCGCCTCCGGCACGCCGGGCACCGTTGCGGGCTTCTCGCTGGCGCTGGAAAAATACGGCACGATGCCGCTGAACAAGGTAGTGCAGCCTGCCATCAGGCTGGCGCGGGAGGGATTTGTGGTCAATGACGCCCTGGCGGACGACCTCAAGACCTACGGCAGTGAAGTCATTCCCAATCACGAAAACAGCAAGGCGATCTTCTGGAAGGACGGTGAACCGCTGAAGAAGGGCGATAAGCTGGTGCAGAAGAACCTCGCCAAAAGCCTGGAGCTGATTGCGGAGCACGGCCCGGACGCCTTCTACAAAGGGGCGATTGCCGACCAGATTGCCGAAGAGATGCAGAAGAACGGCGGGCTTATCACCAAAGCGGATCTGGCGGAATACAGGGCGGTGGAGCGCGAGCCGATTAGCGGCACCTATCGCGGCTACGAGGTCTTCTCCATGCCGCCGCCGTCTTCCGGGGGCATTCACATCGTGCAGATCCTCAATATTCTTGAAAACTTTGATATGCACAAGTTCGGCTTCGGCAGCGCGGATGCCATGCAGGTGATGGCGGAGGCGGAAAAACGCGCCTATGCCGACCGCTCGGAATACCTCGGCGATCCGGACTTCGTGAAGGTGCCGTGGCAGGCGCTGACCAACAAGGCGTATGCAAAATCCATTGCCGATCAGATCGACATCAACAAGGCTAAGCCGTCGAGCGAGATCCGCCCCGGCAAGCTGGCGCCGTATGAAAGCAACCAGACGACGCACTTCTCGGTGGTGGATAAAGACGGCAATGCGGTGGCGGTGACCTACACGCTCAACACTACCTTTGGTACCGGGATTGTAGCGGGTAACAGCGGCATTCTGCTGAACAACGAGATGGATGACTTCTCCGCCAAGCCGGGCGTGCCGAACGTTTACGGGCTGGTCGGCGGCGATGCGAATGCGGTGGGGCCGAAGAAGCGTCCGCTGTCGTCCATGTCGCCAACCATCGTGGTGAAAGACGGGAAAACCTGGCTGGTGACCGGCAGCCCTGGCGGGAGCCGCATCATAACTACCGTGCTACAGATGGTGGTGAACACCATCGACTTTGGCATGAACGTCGCCGAGGCGACCAATGCGCCGCGTTTCCATCATCAGTGGCTGCCGGATGAACTGCGCGTGGAGAAGGGCTTTAGCCCGGACACCATTAAGCTGCTGGAGCAGCGCGGACAGAAGGTTGCGGTGAAAGAGGCGATGGGCAGCACCCAGAGCATTATGGTGGGGCCAGACGGCGCGCTGTTTGGCGCGTCGGATCCGCGTTCGGTGGATGATTTGACGGCGGGGTACTGATACGTTGCCCGGTGGCGCTGCGCTTACCGGGCCTACAACTGCACGAACGTAGGCCGGGTAAGGCGAAGCCGCCACCCGGCAAAGAACTACTTCATCCGCGCCATATAATACGCATCCACATATTCGCCGTTGCGCAGGGCGTAGCGCTTGCCGGTGCCTTCAATTACGAACCCGTGCTTTTTGTACACCGCGATTGCCGGTTCGTTATCAACAAATACCGTTAACTCAATGCGATCGACGCGCAGCCAGTTGTCGCACATATCAATCATGGTTCGCATCAGCGCGCTGGCAACGCCCCGATTTTGCCATTGCGCACCCACACAAATGCCAAAATCGGCAACGTGGCTGCGACGCGGGCGTTGTGCGACGGCAATGCACAGGTGCCCGGCGACGGTCCCGTCGATACAAGCCACCAGCTGTTTAATGCCGGGCTGATCGGTTAGCCGGTCATGCCACATCTGCTCTGAGGGATGAGGAACCTGTAGCGTGTTGTGGTACACCTCCGGCTGGGCGTGGATCTGACGAATGGCATCGTAATCTCTCGGTTCAGCGTGGCGTATCACTATCTCACTCATTCCTTGTTCCTCAGTCGGTTAAAAGTCCCCTCCAACATCAATGACTTTAAAATTTGAGTCAACCGCTATTTTTTGCAAAAAGTATTGGACAAGTGCGAATGAGAATGATTATTATTGCTTTGCATTCAGGAGGACCCCTACGGGAACCTGAAAGCACGACATTGCTCACATTGCTTCCAGTATTACTTTAGCCAGCTTCTCGCTGGCTTTTTTTTTGTTATGGTTAAACTCAGTAACCTTCTAAAAGGACTGAGCCATGACACTACATTGCGCATTTATTGGATTTGGCAAAAGCACCACGCGTTACCACCTTCCGTATGTCCTCCACCGTAAAGACACCTGGCATGTGGCCCATATCTACCGCCGCCGCGCGAAGCCGGAAGAGCAATCCCCGCAGTACTCCCACATTCACTTCACCAGCGATCTCGATGAAGTATTGAATGACCCGCAGGTAAAGCTGGTGGTTGTCTGCACCCACGCCGACAGCCATTTTGACTATGCTAAACGCGCGCTCGAAGCGGGCAAGAACGTGCTGGTGGAAAAGCCGTTCACCCCGACCATTGCCGAAGCGAAAGCGCTGTTTACGCTGGCGAAAAGCAAAGGGCTGACCGTCACCCCGTATCAGAACCGTCGCTTTGACAGCTGTTTTCTGACGGCGAAAAAGGCGATTGAGAGCGGCAAGCTTGGCGACATTGTGGAAATCGAAAGCCACTTCGATTACTACCGCCCGGTGGCGGAAACCCAGCCCGGCCTGCCGCAGGACGGCTCGTTCTATGGTCTGGGCGTACACACCATGGACCAGATCATCTCCCTGTTTGGCCGCCCGGACCACGTGGCTTACGACATCCGCAGCCTGCGCAATAA
Source organism: Enterobacter cloacae complex sp. P14RS (assembly GCF_014895895.1). Taxonomy (NCBI): domain Bacteria; kingdom Pseudomonadati; phylum Pseudomonadota; class Gammaproteobacteria; order Enterobacterales; family Enterobacteriaceae; genus Enterobacter; species Enterobacter cloacae complex sp. P14RS. The sequence goes on along the minus strand of NZ_JADBQM010000023.1, from coordinate 73,541 downwards.
AGCCAACCCGGACGACACCTTCGAGGCGCAGCTGTTCTACGGCGACCTTAAGGCTATCGTTAAAACCAGTCATCTGGTGAAAATCGACTACCCAAAATTTATCGTTCACGGTACCAAAGGTTCGTTCATTAAGTACGGCATTGACCAGCAGGAGACCAGCCTGAAGGCCAACATCATGCCGGGCGAACCGGGCTTTGCGGCGGACGATTCCGTGGGCGTGCTGGAGTACGTGAACGATGAGGGCGTAACGGTCAAAGAAGAGCTGAAACCGGAAACCGGCGACTATGGCCGCGTCTACGATGCACTGTATGAAACCCTTACCAGCGGCGCGCCGAATTACGTCAAGGAATCTGACGTTCTGACCAACCTGGAAATCCTTGAACGGGCATTCGAGCAGGCTTCTCCTGCCACGGTAACCCTCGCGAAATAAGCAAAAACGGCTCCTCTGGGCTTGTTCATAATTTTTGAACAGAGGAGTCAATTTTCACCCTCTATGATCCCCGACCGTTTGAGTCCACACTTACTCCATCGAAACGAACTGAGGGTGAAAACAATGATCTACTTACGCAAAGCAAACGAACGCGGTCACGCAAATCATGGCTGGCTGGACTCATGGCATTCATTCTCGTTTGCCGACTATTACGACCCGAACTTCATGGGCTTCTCCGCGCTGCGCGTGATTAACGACGACGTGATTGATGCAGGCCAGGGCTTCGGTACCCACCCGCACAAAGACATGGAAATCCTGACCTATGTGCTGGAAGGGGCGGTTGAGCACCAGGACAGCATGGGCAACAAAGAGCAGGTGCCGGCGGGCGAGTTCCAGATTATGAGCGCGGGTACCGGGGTGCGTCACTCTGAGTACAACCCGAGCAAAACGGAAAAACTGCACCTGTATCAAATCTGGATCATTCCGGAAGAGACCGGCATCACGCCACGCTACGAGCAGCGCCGCTTCGACGCGAAACAGGGCAAACAGTTGGTGCTGTCCCCGGACGCGCGTGAAGGTTCCCTGAAAGTGCATCAGGATATGGAGCTGTACCGCTGGGCGCTGGCGAAAGACGAGCAGTCCGTGCACCAGATTGCCGCCAACCGCCGCGTCTGGATCCAGGTGGTGAAAGGGGAAGTGTCTATCAACGGCACCAAAGCCACCACCGCCGATGGTCTGGCCGTCTGGGATGAGCAGGCGCTCTCCGTGCACGCCGACAGCGAAAGCGAAATCCTGCTGTTTGACCTGCCTCCGGTCTAAATAATTTCTCAACCTTCCCTTTAAACGGGGAAGGTTGAGCTTTGTCCGTGATAAACTGAGCAAATCTCTCACTTCAAGATTTCTCAGGACGATGAAAAAGAAACGCCCCGTACTTCAGGATGTCGCCGATCGCGTCGGTGTGACCAAAATGACGGTCAGCCGTTTTTTACGTAACCCGGAACAGGTTTCCGTGGCGTTGCGTGGCAAGATTGCCGCCGCCCTTGATGAACTGGGTTATATTCCCAACCGCGCCCCCGATATTCTCTCCAATGCGACCAGCCGTGCGGTGGGCGTTCTGCTTCCTTCCCTGACCAACCAGGTTTTCGCTGAAGTTCTGCGCGGCATTGAAAGCGTTACCGATGCTTTTGGCTACCAGACCATGCTCGCTCACTATGGGTACAAGCCGGAACTGGAAGAGGAACGTCTTGAATCAATGCTTTCCTGGAACATTGACGGCCTGATTTTAACCGAACGTACCCACACTGCCCGCACGCTCAAAATGATTGAAGTCGCCGGTATTCCGGTGGTGGAGCTCATGGACAGCCAGTCGCCATGCCTCGACATCGCCGTTGGGTTCGATAACTTTGAAGCGGCTCGTCAGATGACAGCGGCGATCATCGCCCGCGGTCATCGTCATATTGCCTATCTGGGTGCGCGTCTTGATGAACGTACTATCATCAAACAGAAGGGATACGAGCAGGCCATGCTCGACGCAAATTTAACCCCGTACAGCGTGATGGTGGAGCAGTCCTCATCTTACACCTCGGGTATTGAGCTGATGCGTCAGGCACGACGCGAGTATCCGCAACTGGACGGTATTTTCTGTACCAACGATGACCTTGCGGTCGGTGCAGCGTTCGAATGCCAGCGTCTGGGGTTGAAGATCCCTGAGGATATGGCGATTGCCGGCTTCCACGGCCACGATATTGGTCAGGTGATGGAGCCGCGTCTGGCGAGCGTCCTGACCCCGCGTGAACGCATGGGCCGCATTGGTGCAGAACGCCTGCTGGCGCGCATTCGTGGAGAGACGGTTACCCCTAAAATGTTAGATTTAGGTTTCACCTTGTCACCGGGTGGATCTATTTGAACTGACAAATTTGAAGTAGCTCACACTTATTCACTTCGCGCACGTTTGGATATTGCTTCTCTTTTGCCCCAGCAGGACAATGTTACCGATAACTGTTACCCGTAACAATTGACTGAGGGACACCCTTTGAGCACGACTAATCACGATCACCACGTTTACGTCCTGATGGGCGTGTCCGGTAGCGGTAAATCTGCCGTGGCGAGCGAAGTGGCGCATCAACTTCAGGCTGCGTTTCTTGATGGTGACTTCCTCCATCCGCGCAGCAACATCATGAAAATGGCCTCCGGCGAACCGCTGAACGACGACGATCGCAAACCGTGGTTGCAGGCTCTGAATGACGCCGCGTTCGCGATGCAGCGTACCAATAAAGTTTCACTGATCGTCTGCTCCGCGCTGAAAAAAACCTACCGCGACCTGCTGCGCGACGGCAATCCGAACCTCTCGTTCATCTACCTTAAAGGCGATTTCGGGGTGATTGAAAGCCGTCTGAAAGCGCGTAAAGGCCACTTCTTTAAAACCCAGATGCTGGTGACGCAGTTCGAAGCGCTTCAGGAGCCGGGTGAAGATGAAAAAGACGTCTTAGTGGTTGATATCGATCAGCCGCTGGAAGGTGTTGTAGCCAGCACCATCGAGGTCATTAACAAAAGGCAGTAAGTTTTGAGTACATTAACGCTAGTTTTGACAGCAGTGGGTTCGGTATTGCTGCTGCTGTTTTTAGTGATGAAGGCGCGTATGCACGCTTTCGTTGCTTTGATGGTGGTTTCTATTGGTGCAGGTCTCTTTTCCGGTATGCCGCTCGACAAGATCGCCGCGACGATGGAAAAAGGGATGGGAGGCACGCTGGGCTTCCTGGCGATTGTGGTCGCGCTGGGCGCGATGTTTGGCAAGATTCTGCATGAGACGGGCGCGGTCGACCAGATTGCCGTCAAAATGCTCAAATCCTTCGGGCACAGCCGCGCGCACTACGCGATTGGCCTGGCCGGTCTGATTTGCGCACTGCCGCTGTTCTTCGAAGTGGCGGTGGTGCTGCTCATCAGCGTCGCCTTCTCCATGGCGCGCCATACCGGCACTAACCTCGTGAAGCTGGTCATTCCGCTGTTTGCGGGCGTGGCGGCGGCTGCGGCGTTTCTGCTGCCAGGGCCGGCGCCGATGCTGCTGGCCTCCCAGATGCACGCCGACTTTGGCTGGATGATCCTGATTGGCCTGTGTGCGGCCGTCCCGGGGATGATTATCGCCGGGCCGCTGTGGGGCAACTTCATCAGCCGCTACGTCGAGTTGCACATCCCGGACGACATCTCCGAGCCGCACCTGGGCGAAGGCAAAATGCCGTCATTCGGCTTTAGCCTTTCTTTGATCCTGCTCCCGCTGGTGCTGGTGGGTCTGAAAACCATTGCCGCGCGCTTTGTGCCGGTCGGTTCTACCGCGTACGAATGGTTTGAGTTCATTGGTCACCCGTTCACGGCGATTCTGGTGGCGTGTCTGGTGGCGATTTACGGCCTGGCGATGCGCCAGGGTATGCCGAAAGACCGCGTGATGGAGATCTGCGGTGCCGCGCTGCAGCCTGCGGGTATTATCCTGCTGGTGATCGGTGCCGGCGGCGTGTTCAAGCAGGTGCTGGTGGATTCCGGCGTGGGCCCGGCTCTGGGTGAAGCACTGACCGGAATGGGCCTGCCGATTGCGGTAACCTGCTTCGTGCTGGCTGCGGCGGTGCGTATCATTCAGGGGTCTGCAACCGTGGCGTGCTTAACCGCCGTGGGTCTGGTGATGCCGGTGATTGAACAGCTGAACTACTCCGGTGCGCAGATGGCCGCGCTGTCTATCTGCATCGCGGGCGGTTCGATTGTCGTCTCGCACGTTAACGACGCTGGCTTCTGGCTGTTCGGCAAGTTTACTGGTGCGACCGAAGCGCAAACCCTGAAAACCTGGACGCTGATGGAAACCATCCTCGGCACCACCGGGGCCATTGTCGGGATGATTGCCTTTACGCTGCTCAGCTAAATGCAATGATTTAACAAGGCAAAAAAGGCCCGGTAGCGTCAGCGCTTACCGGGCCTTTTTTATTATCCAGGGCATCAGGCCGGGCCATAACCCGGCATTGTGTTACTCGCCCTGCGTCGCGCTCTCAATCGTCAAGCGCACATCCGACGTAATCAGTTCAGCCAGCATCTGGTAAACCTTCAGCGTCTCTTCCGGCTCGGCATCGCCCGTATCGCTGATGAAGCCTTCGTCACGCAGCGTCAGCACCAGCGAGCTGAATACCGCCTTGTCGAAGAATTCCGGGGCGTTAATGCCGTGCAGAACGGACAGGCGCTGCGCCAGCGTCCGGCTCTCTTTCTCCAGCGTGCCGCGGTTGATCGACGGGTTCGCGCTCAGCAGCCAGAACGTAATGGCGTAGCGCTGCAGCGTTTCGCGCGCACCGGCCGCCAGCAGTTGCAGGGTACGGGAGCGTGACGGATTGATGTGCAGCTCGTCGTTCGCAACGGTGATCAGCCCCTGACGGCGCAGCTCTTCCGTCAGTTTATCCAGCTCAACGGCCAGCTCTTCCTTGCTCCAGCGCAGGAACAGCTCCGCTTTAAGCATCGGGTAGAGCGTCTCAACGTGGCGCAACAGCTCCTGACGTGAAATACGGCGATGCTGGGTGATAATGGCCGCCATGAGCGACGGCAGCATCAGCATATGAGCGATGTTGTTGCGGTAGTACGTCATCAGTACGGCCTGCTCGCGCGGCAGAATGATGATATCGCCGATCGTATCTTTCTCGACTTCGAACTTGTTCATCTGCAGCGCGTGATCGATAAGCTCGCTGGCGGTAGCAGAAGGAGCTGTCGAATCAACCGAGTATGGCACGTTGCGCATCATGTCCAGATAGCAGTCCAGCTGCTCCGTGAGCTGTTCACGGGTCAGGGAACGCTGACGTGAAGCCAGCAGCGCCGTACAGCACAGGTTCATCGCATTGGCCGCACCGGCGTTGTTAATGCGCACCATCAGTTCGGACGCGATACCGTTCACCGTTGGCGTCAGCCAGGCCGGACGCACCGCTTCGATAGGATCGATAGACTCGCGCCAATCCGGAACATGATGGTTCAGATACGTCATCAGCGGCATCGGCTCGCCAAAGTTTACGTAGCCCTGACCCAGGTTGCGTAACTTGCTCAGGCCGCGCAGCATCTGCGGCAGGCTCTCTTTCTCTTTGGTCGCGCCGCGCAGCTCTTTGGCGTACGTGCCCACTTCCATCACGTGCTCATAGCCAATGTAAATTGGCACGAGCGTGATTGGACGCGTACCGCCGCGCAGCATCGCCTGAATGGTCATCGACAGCGTGCCGGTCTTCGGATCGAGCAGACGACCGGTACGGGAGCGCCCGCCCTCGACGAAGTACTCTACGGAGTAGCCGCGGCTGAACAGCTCGCCGAGATACTCGCGGAACACGGTGGAGTAGAGCTTGTTGCCCTTGAAGGTACGACGAATAAAGAACGCGCCCAGGCGGCGGAAAATCGGGCCTGCTGGCCAGAAGTTCAGGTTAATACCGGCGGCAATGTGCGGCGGTACCAGTCCCTGGTGATAGAGCACGTAGGAGAGAAGCAGGTAGTCCATGTGGCTGCGGTGGCAGGGGACATAGACAATCTCATGACCATCGTGCGCCAGCTGACGTACACGCTCAGCGTTATGCACGTTGATGCCCTGATACAGGCGGTTCCAGGTAAAGCCGAGAATACGATCGGACAGGCGAATCATCTCGTAGGAGAAGTTCGCTGCGATCTCTTCCATCAGCGCAATGGCGTTCTGCTGGGCTTTCTCATGGGAAATTTTCTTGCTGCGCGCTTCGTCTTCAACGGCGCGGGCGATCGCTTTGGAGGCCAGCAGCTTGTTGAACAGGTCCTGACGCGCCGGAAGACGTGGCCCTACGGCCGCCAGGCGCTGACGGGCAAAGTGCATACGCGCCACGCGCGCCAGTTTTTGCGCGATGATCTTGTCAGTGCCGTGCTCGTCCGCCATTCGGCGAAGGGAGACGGAAGGGGAGAAGCGCACAAAGCTGTCGCGTCCCAGCCAGGAGACCGCGAAGAACTTCTGGATGCCGTTAAGCATGCGCAGCGGCGGGTTCTCTTCGCCTTTTTCGCGGCCCGGACGGCGACCAAACATCACCGATACCGGCACCATCTGCACATCCAGGTCAGGATTGCTGCGGTGCAGGTCGAGATAGTCGTGGAACAGCTTGATGGACTCTTCTTTCGGTGTGTAATAGGTAAACACGCGCGGCCCGCCGTGAATGAACACGTAGCGCGGCAGCAAAGTGCCGTCAACTTCCAGTGGTTCAAGCGGATCGGGTAAATCATGCGCCAGACACTGGGCACGGAGCGTTAGCAGGTCGGCCTTAGAGTTATAAGGCAAAACGTACATAATAGGGCGCGACGTATCGAGCCCCAGTTCCAGCGCGGGTTCTGCTGGGATAGACTTGCTTTTTACCAGTATGCTTAATGGTAAATTAAGTAATTTGTAGTAAATTCGTGGCCAGCCGGACATAAACGATGTAAAGCCTCTGGTTAATAATGCAATTGCGGCGCAAGGATAACAGAAAGCGCGCAAAATTTCTGTTGTTACCCGTCATACTTCAGGCGGCAGCGAAACGCGCTGCAGCTCCTGTTACTGACGCTCTTTTTTAAAAAAGGTTCTTTTAATGGCCAATAATACCACTGGGTTGACGCGTATCATCAAAGCCGCCGGCTATTCATGGAAAGGTTTCCGTGCCGCGTGGGTCAATGAAGCTGCTTTTCGCCAGGAAGGTGTCGCCGCTATCGTCGCGGTTATCATCGCCTGTTTCCTTGATGTAGATGCCATTACCCGCGTGCTTCTCATCGGTTCCGTACTTCTGGTGATGATAGTGGAAATTCTCAATAGCGCTATTGAGGCCGTGGTCGACCGGATCGGTTCTGAATTTCACGAGCTCTCTGGCCGTGCGAAAGATATGGGCTCCGCCGCTGTCCTGCTGGCGATTATCACCGCAGCCATTACCTGGGTCACGCTGCTTTGGTCACATTTCCGATGATGCTCGAGGAATAATTAAGTCCCTGGTTTTTTGTGCAGTTTTTGGTTCCAAAATCGCCTTTGACTGTATATACTCACAGCATAACTGTATATACACCCAGGGGGCGGAATGAAAGCATTAACGACCAGGCAGCAAGAGGTGTTTGATCTCATTCGGGATCATATCGGCCAGACGGGTATGCCACCCACGCGTGCGGAAATCGCGCAGCGTCTGGGTTTCCGTTCTCCGAATGCTGCCGAGGAACACCTGAAAGCGCTGGCGCGTAAGGGTGTGATTGAGATTGTGTCAGGCGCGTCGCGTGGTATCCGCCTGCTGGTGGAAGAAGAGACGGGCATTCCGCTGATAGGCCGCGTTGCTGCAGGTGAACCGCTGCTGGCACAACAGCATATTGAAGGTCACTACCAGGTCGATCCTGGTATGTTCAAGCCGAGCGCTGATTTTCTGCTGCGCGTTAGCGGGATGTCGATGAAAGACATCGGCATTCTTGATGGCGACCTTCTGGCCGTTCACAAAACGCAGGATGTGCGAAACGGCCAGGTGGTGGTTGCGCGCATTGATGACGAAGTGACCGTTAAGCGCCTGAAAAAACAGGGTAACACTGTTCAGCTGTTGCCCGAAAACAACGAGTTCACCCCGATTGTGGTCGACCTCCGCGAACAGAGCTTCTCTATTGAAGGTCTGGCTGTTGGCGTGATTCGTAACGGCGAATGGCTGTAATCTCTTCCTGACAGGCTACGCTTCCGCTGTAGCCTGCTTCATTTACCCTTCCCGGTATCTCTCATGTCACTGCTGACGGCATCTGATAAGGCATTGTGGCGTCTTGCCCTGCCGATGATTTTCTCCAATATCACCGTGCCCTTGCTGGGTCTGGTCGATACGGCCGTTATTGGTCATCTCGATTCCCCTGTTTATCTTGGCGGCGTGGCGATTGGCGCGACGGCAACCAGCTTCCTGTTTATGCTGCTGCTCTTTTTGCGTATGAGTACTACCGGGCTCACGGCACAGGCGTATGGTGCGAAAGATCCGTTACGTCTGGCGCGTGCGCTGGTGCAGCCGCTGATCCTGGCGCTTGGCGCGGGGGTACTCATTGTTTTACTGCGCACGCCCCTGATAGACCTTGCGCTCCATGTTGTTGGTGGCAGCGAGGCGGTACTGGAGCAGGCGCGTCGCTTCCTGGAAATCCGCTGGCTCAGCGCGCCCGCTTCGCTGGCAAACCTGGTTCTGCTGGGTTGGTTACTGGGTATGCAATACGCCCGTGCGCCAGTGATTTTGCTGGTCGTGGGAAACCTTCTCAACATTGTGCTCGATCTCTGGCTGGTGATGGGCCTGCATATGGACGTGCGCGGGGCGGCACTGGCGACGGCGATTGCCGAATACGGAACCTTACTCATTGGGCTGTGGATGGTCTGGCGCGTGCTGGCCCTGCGCGGGATATCCCTCGTAATGCTGAAAACCGCATGGCGCGGCAATATCCGTAAACTGCTGGCGCTCAACCGTGACATCATGCTGCGCTCGCTTCTGCTACAACTCTGTTTTGGCGCATTGACGGTTTTTGGTGCCCGTCTTGGGCCTGAGATCGTCGCGGTGAATGCGGTCCTGATGACATTGCTGACGTTTACCGCCTACGCGCTGGACGGCTTCGCCTACGCCGTTGAGGCGCATTCCGGGCAGGCGTACGGCGCGCGGGAAAGTGGCCAGCTTAGGGATGTCTGGCGGGCAGCCTGTCGACAAGCGGGACTGGTCGCGCTGGCGTTTGCACTGATTTATGCCTGTTTTGGCCGTGACATTATTGCATTACTCACTTCGATCCCGGCTTTACGCGAACTGGCGGACCACTACATCGTCTGGCAGGTGATCTTGCCGGTGGTGGGAGTGTGGTGTTATCTGCTGGACGGCATGTTTATCGGTGCGACGCGCGGAGCGGAAATGCGCAACAGTATGGCGGTTGCGGCGGCGGGGTTTGGTTTGACGCTGCTGACGCTTCCGTGGCTGGGTAATCACGGTTTGTGGCTGGCGCTTGCGGTCTTTCTCTCCCTGCGCGGCCTCTCCCTTGCCTTTATCTGGCATCGCCACTGGCAAAATAATACCTGGCTTCCTTCCCGTCACGATATATCGTGACGGTTAAAGATTCCGAATATGAAATCAACTGCCGAATCCTTAGCTACAATTATTATCACGTCCAGCAGAAAAGAACGTAACGGACGTTACGACCCGACGCTTAACTAAGAGGACACGATGATGAATAAAGACGAAATCGGCGGCAACTGGAAGCAGTTCAAAGGTAAAGCGAAAGAACAGTGGGGTAAGCTGACTGATGACGATATGACCGTCATTGAAGGCAAGCGCGATCAGCTTGTCGGTAAAATTCAGGAACGTTACGGCTACGCGAAAGATCAGGCGGAAAACGAAGTCAAAGACTGGGAAACCCGTAACGACTACCGCTGGTAGCGCTGAATAACCCACAGAGGCGGCTTAAGAGCCGCCTTTCTATTGCTGCTAACGCGGCTTTTTCTTTATCAGAATTGAGTGGTCGTGCTGACACGCATCCTGATGTCGACAGGCTTCCACCTCAACGCATGCAGAACACAGCCCGTGCGCTTCAATCACGTTATGACGCAGGGCAAAACCCATTTTTGCCGCCAGCGTGTGCATAATGTCCTCTACGCCTTCCGCTCCCTCTTCTTTCACTACGCCGCAACGATCGCAGATAAACATGGCCGATGTATGCGTTGGCTGATCGAAAAGATGGCACAGGACATAGCTGTTTGTGGATTCGACTTTATGCACAAACCCTTGTTCCAGCAGGAAATCCAGCGCGCGATACACCGTGGGCGGTTTAGCCTGCGGCTCGCTTTCGCGGAGCAGGTCGAGTAGATCGTAGGCGCTGATCGCCCCCTGTTGCAGGCTCATCAGGCGCAAGACTTCAAGGCGCTGCGGGGTCAGGCGCACATTGCGTTGCGCGCACAGCTTTTCGGCCTGCGCTAACAGCTCTTTTGTGGACTTATCCATTTAGCACCTCGGATGTTCTGGGAGATAAAACCCTCACTTTATCATGTTCTGGCAAAAACACCGATATCCGCCAGGCTGTGCTATACCTGACGCATCGCAAACCGGGAATGTAACAATGAAAAAACCAGACTGTATCAAGCACTGGCGCGACGTAGAAGGGCCAGATGACGCCACCTACCCCGACAGTAACGAGCTTTTTTCCATCGGATCGCCGCTGGCGCGCAGCCTGGGCCTCAGGCGTATAGGCATTCATCATGAACGTTTACCGCCGGGGCGTCGGACGTCCTATCCCCATGCGGAAAGTGACGAAGAAGAGTTTATCTACGTGCTTGAGGGCTATCCTGAAGCCTGGATTAATGGCTATTTGTGGAAACTCGAACCCGGAGACAGCGTGGGCTTTCCCGCCGGAACGGGGGTGTGCCACACCTTTATCAACAACACGGAAGAAGAGGTGCGGTTGCTGGTGGTGGGGGAGGCCAACAAGAAGCACAACCGCATCTACTATCCGCTTAACCCGGTTTATGCCGCCACGCGGGAAGATCGCTGGGTAGACCATCCGCCACAGTTTTTTGGGCCGCACGATGGAAAACCTGGGAAAAAATAATTTCCTCTTCTATAAATATTGAGGGCCGTCACAAATTACAACAGGCCGTAAGGAAGTTTTACTTAGGGAATGAATTAGCGGGTCTTTTTATCTTTATTCACAGCAATAGTTCGCGCCTGTTTGGGGGATAACAGACAGGGGTTATTTCATAACAGACTATAAGACGGGCATACTGTGAAAAAACATTTTAAATTTTCGGTGGTTAGCATCGCTGTCTCCTTGTTTATGGCAAATCAGGCGGGAGCAGCCAATACCTGGACAGAATCACGTAGCGACGCGATGGGGGGCACCGGCGTTGCTTCGGGCAATTATGGTAGCGGGGCGTTAATTAACCCCGCGCTGCTGGCAAAGGCAAAACCGGACGATGACGTGACGGTTATTTTGCCATCCGTTGGGGTGCAGGTAACGGATGAGGACAATCTTCAGGATGAGATTGATACCATCAACGACAAAATCAATCACTATAAGGATGTGGTTGATAACCTTACGCCAATCGAGGTTATTACTAATCCGTTAGGCTCCATCAACCAGTTCCAGGGCGCGGCCAAAGATCTGGCCGATGAGCTGGACTATCTCAAGGGCAAAACCGCTCGCGCGACGGCAGGAGCAGGCCTTGCCGTGAGTATCCCTAACGATGTGCTTTCCGTGGCCTTTATGGCGAAAGGGTACGCCCATGGCCGGGTAAGTTCGTCTATCGACCAGCAGGATATTGATTATCTGCGCGGTATTCAAAGAAGCAATCTGGTGGCTGCCGGCGTTGCCCTGGACGCTGCGCTGAACGGCACGGACCAGATCACTAAAAACCTCAACTCAACGGCGTCCGGTCGGGCGGCGATTATCTCCGACTACGGTATTGCCGTTGCCCGTCAGTTTGACCTTGGCGGCGTTCCGGTTTCCGTGGGCGTGACGCCAAAACTGCAAAAAAGCTGGATCTATAACTACACCACCTCGATCTACGATTACGACAGTAATAAGTGGAACGATAGCCGCTACCGTACAGACGATACCGGCTTTAACGTCGATGCCGGTATTGCCGCTGATTTTGGCGAAAACTGGACGGTCGGCGTGAGCGGGCAAAACCTGATGTCGCGCGATATCGACACCAAAGATATCCGCATCCGCAACGGGCGTACGGGGGAAGTGGTGAGCTATAAAGACACCTACCAGATCCGTCCGCTAGTGACCGCGGGTGCTGCCTGGCACAACGATCTGGTGACCCTGACCGCCGATGGCGATCTGACCGAAACCAAAGGATTTAAGAGCGAAGATACGTCGCAGTATGTTGGGGTCGGTGCTGAAGTGACTCCGCTGAGCTGGCTGGCGGTGCGTGCCGGTTATCGTGCGGATATGAAAGGGAACGACAGCAACGTCTTTACCGGCGGTGTCGGTTTCGCGCCGTTTAATACCGTTCATGTTGACCTGATGGGTCTGTATGGCGAGGACGAAACCTGGGGCGCAGGGGCTCAGCTGAGCATGACGTTCTAAAGTACACCGGAGGCGCTGCGCCTCCGGCTTTTCTTTGTGCTATAGTAGCGCCCCTTTTCCACCAGATGCTTAAAACTTCGCCATGTCGTCAGAACTCCAGACCGCTTTTCCTGCACACCGTTTCTCTATTGCGCCAATGCTCGACTGGACGGACAGACACTGCCGCTATTTCCTGCGCCAGCTCTCCCGCCATACGCTGCTGTACACCGAAATGGTGACCACGGGCGCAATTATTCACGGTAAGGGCGACTACCTGGCATACAGTGAAGAAGAGCATCCGGTTGCGCTGCAGCTGGGGGGCAGCGATCCGGTCGCGCTGGCCCAGTGTGCAAAGCTGGCGGAAGAACGCGGCTACGACGAGATCAACCTGAACGTTGGCTGCCCTTCCGACCGCGTGCAAAACGGCATGTTCGGCGCCTGTCTGATGGGTAACGCACAGCTGGTGGCGGACTGCATCAAAGCGATGCGCGATGTGGTCTCCATTCCGGTGACGGTCAAAACCCGTATCGGCATTGACGACCAGGACAGCTACGAATTCCTGTGCGATTTCATCAATACGGTGTCAGGGAAAGGCGAGTGTGAGATGTTTATCATCCACGCCCGCAAAGCCTGGCTTTCAGGCCTTAGCCCGAAAGAGAACCGTGAGATCCCGCCGCTGGACTACCCGCGCGTGTACCAGCTGAAACGTGATTTCCCGCACCTGACGATGTCAATCAACGGCGGTATTAAGTCGCTGGAAGAGGCGAAAGCGCACCTTGAGCATATGGATGGCGTGATGGTCGGGCGCGAGGCGTATCAAAATCCGGGCATTCTGGCGACGGTCGATCGCGAAATCTTTGGCGTTGCAGGCGCAGACACCGATCCGGTTACCGTCGTGCGTGCCATGTACCCTTACATTGAGCGCGAGTTGAGCAATGGCACCTATCTAGGCCACATCACCCGCCATATGCTTGGCCTGTTCCAGGGTATTCCGGGCGCGCGCCAGTGGCGTCGCTACCTCAGTGAGAACGCGCATAAAGCCGGTGCCGATATTGAGGTGCTGGAACATGCGCTGCGGCTGGTGGCGGATAAGCGATAATTTCGCTAAAAGATCGTCAAATTCACCACGCCCTGCGGATCCTCGCGGGGCTTTTTGCTTTAAGAACAATAGGTTAGCTTTGGCATGATTCTTGTAATGATTGCAGCATCATTCGGGAACTCGTGGGAGAGCACCATGCTTGAACTACTTTTTGTGATTGGCTTTTTTGTCATGCTGATGGTCACGGGCGTGTCGCTGCTCGGCATTCTGGCCGCGCTCGTTGTGGCCACGGTAGTTATGTTTATCGGCGGATTATTTGCCCTGACGATCAAACTGCTGCCGTGGCTGCTGCTGGCTATCGCCGTGGTGTGGGTAATACGGGCGATTAAAGCGCCAAAACTGCCGACTTATCAGCGCAATAACCGCTTCCGTTACTAAGGTATTGAGGGGTTCGTCACATACTTGTAACTTTTCCGGCAGCATGGCTTAGAACAGAATAGGATTTACTTATCGAATCTGTCACTATGGCTGCCGCTACAGAATTCATCGAGCTGTACCCTACATACAGCCGAACTAAAAAAAGAAAGGGCTTCCCACGGGAAGCCCAATTTCTTTTTGGGGGTCAGGGGATTAGCAGACTTGAACCCTGCGTCGCCCGGCTTTCCAGCACCTCATGCGCACGCTGCGCATCGGTTAGCGGGTATTTCTGCGCATCCGCCACATCCACCTTAATCACGCCGCTGGCTATTAGCGAGAACAGCTCGTTGCTGGCTTCCTCCAGTTCTTCCCGGTTGGTGATGTAACCCTGCAAAGAAGGGCGCGTCACGTACAGCGACCCTTTCTGATTCAGAATACCGAGATTGACGCCGGTGACAGCGCCTGAGGCGTTACCAAAGCTCACCATCAGCCCGCGACGCTGCAGGCAGTCCAGCGACGCTTCCCAGGTGTCTTTCCCCACCGAGTCATACACGACGCGTACTTTTTTGCCGCCGGTGATCTCTTTTAGCCGCTCGACGATGCTCTCTTCCCGGTAGTTGATCACCTGCCATGCGCCCGCGTCCAGCGCACGCTGGGCTTTTTGCGCACTGCCTGTGGTGCCGATCAGCTTCGCGCCTAAAGCTTTCGCCCACTGGCAGGCAATCAGCCCCACGCCACCGGCGGCAGCATGGAACAGGAACTGCTCATCGGGCTTAATTTCGTAGGTTTTGCGCAGCAGGTAATAGACCGTCAGCCCTTTCAGGAATGAGGCGGCCGCCTGCTCAAAGGTGATGGCGTTCGGCAGCAGGGCGGCTTTGTCCGCCGGGACGTTGTGGATGGAGCTGTAAGCGCCCAGGGCAGACTGTGCGTATACCACACGATCGCCTTCTTTGATGTGCTTAACCGCACTGCCCACTTTGCTGACGATGCCGGCCGCCTCAGTGCCCAGGCCGCTCGGCATTGACGGAGGCGGGTAGAGCCCGCCGCGAATATAAGTATCGATGTAGTTTATGCCGATGGCTTTGTTTTCAACCTGCACTTCGTTTTCGCCAGGCGCGGTGGGGGTGAACTCCACCGCTTTCAGCACTTCAGGACCGCCGTGTTTCTGGAACTCAATGCGCGTTGCCATGCTCCCTCCGTAAGAAAAATATGGTAATCTTTCGACCCACTCTTTATCTCGGTAACTCCATTCACTATGGCAGGAAACAAACCCTTCAACAAACAGACTGAACCTCGCGAGCGTGATTTCCAGGTCGCAGGGTTAAAAGTCCCGCCGCACTCGATTGAAGCGGAACAGTCGGTGTTGGGCGGTTTAATGCTGGATAACGAACGCTGGGACGACGTCGCCGAGCGCGTAGTGTCTGAAGATTTCTACACCCGTCCGCACCGCCATATCTTTACCGAAATGGCGCGCCTACAGGAGTCCGGCAGCCCGATTGACCTGATCACGCTCGCGGAATCGCTGGAGCGTCAGGGGCAGCTGGACAGCGTCGGCGGCTTTGCCTACCTGGCAGAACTGTCAAAAAACACGCCAAGTGCGGCTAACATCAGCGCTTACGCCGACATCGTGCGCGAACGTGCCGTCGTCCGCGAGATGATCTCGGTAGCGAACGAAATCGCCGAAGCCGGATTCGACCCGCAGGGCCGCACCAGCGAAGACCTGCTCGACCTTGCCGAGTCCCGCGTCTTTAAAATCGCCGAAAGCCGTGCCAACAAAGATGAAGGCCCGAAAAACATCGCCGACGTGCTCGACGCCACCGTTGCGCGTATAGAGCAGCTTTTCCAGCAGCCGCACGACGGTGTGACCGGGGTGAACACAGGCTATGACGATCTGAACAAAAAAACTGCCGGTTTACAGCCGTCGGATTTAATTATCGTCGCGGCGCGTCCGTCGATGGGTAAAACAACATTTGCGATGAACCTCGTCGAAAATGCGGCGATGTTGCAGGATAAGCCGGTGCTTATTTTCAGCCTTGAAATGCCCTCGGAGCAGATTATGATGCGTTCTCTGGCATCCCTGTCGCGCGTGGATCAGACCCGCATCCGTACCGGCCAGCTCGACGACGAGGACTGGGCGCGCATCTCCGGCACCATGGGCATTCTGCTGGAAAAACGGAACATCTATATCGATGACTCCTCCGGCCTGACGCCGACGGAAGTGCGCTCCCGCGCGCGCCGCATCGCCCGCGAACACGGCGGCATCGGCCTTATCATGATCGACTACCTTCAGCTGATGCGCGTCCCGTCGCTCTCAGACAACCGTACGCTGGAAATTGCAGAGATTTCCCGCTCGCTCAAGGCGTTAGCTAAAGAGCTGCACGTGCCGGTAGTGGCGCTGTCGCAGCTTAACCGCTCCCTGGAACAGCGTGCAGACAAACGCCCGGTCAACTCCGACCTGCGTGAATCCGGCTCCATTGAGCAGGATGCCGACTTAATCATGTTCATCTACCGTGATGAGGTCTATCACGAGAACAGCGACCTGAAAGGGATCGCCGAAATTATTATTGGTAAGCAACGTAACGGCCCCATCGGTACGGTACGTCTGACCTTTAACGGCCAGTGGTCGCGTTTCGACAACTATGCCGGTCCTCAATATGATGATGAGTAATTTCTAAGGAATTCAAATGCAAGCGGCAACTGTTGTGATTAACCGCCGCGCTCTGCGACACAACCTGCAACGTCTGCGTGAACTGGCGCCCGCCAGCAGGCTCGTTGCAATCGTGAAAGCGAACGCTTACGGACACGGTCTTCTTGAGACCGCGCGAACGCTCCCCGATGCCGACGCCTTTGGCGTCGCCCGTCTCGAAGAAGCTCTCCGCCTGCGCGCAGGCGGCATTACGCAACCGATTCTGCTCCTCGAAGGCTTTTTTGAAGCCTCGGATCTGCCGACCATTGCAGACCAGCAGCTGCACACGGCGGTACACAACGAAGAACAACTGGCCGCGCTGGAAACGGCTGAACTGAGCGAGCCGGTCACCGTCTGGATGAAGCTCGACACGGGCATGCACAGGCTGGGCGTGCGTCCGGAAAACGCGGAGGCGTTTTATCAGCGTTTGTGCCAGTGCAAAAATGTGCGTCAGCCGGTCAATATCGTCAGCCACTTTGCCCGTGCCGATGAGCCCGAATGCGGCGCAACCGAGCAGCAGCTTGATATCTTCAACACCTTCTGCGAAGGCAAGCCGGGAATGCGCTCCATTGCGGCATCCGGCGGCATTCTGCTGTGGCCGCAATCCCACTTCGACTGGGCGCGTCCGGGGATTATCCTGTATGGCGTTTCCCCGCTTGAGAATAAACCCTGGGGGCCGGACTTAGGCTTTAAGCCGGTGATGTCGCTGGTATCAAAGCTGATTGCCGTGCGGGAGCACAAAGCGGGCGAGCCGGTGGGTTACGGAGGTACCTGGACCAGCGAGCGCGACACGCGGCTTGGCGTGGTGGCGATGGGCTACGGCGACGGCTATCCGCGCGCGGCACCAACGGGCACGCCGGTGCTGGTCAATGGTCGTGAAGTGAACATTGTCGGCCGCGTGGCGATGGACATGATTTGCGTGGATCTTGGGCCCGGCGCGCAGGATAAAGCGGGCGACGATGCGGTGATGTGGGGTGAAGGTCTGCCCGTTGAACGCATTGCTGAGATTACAAAAGTGAGTGCTTACGAACTTATTACGCGTCTGACGTCGCGGGTGGCGATGAAATACATCGACTGAGCTTTAACGGGATGCGATGCATCCCGCTTCTGTTAACATCCCCTCGATCTTATTCCGCTTCCGGTTTATTGTTGAAAACCCTGCCTCATAATAATCCGGAGAACATCGCGTGTTTCAGAAAGTAGACGCCTACGCCGGCGACCCTATTCTCTCCTTGATGGAGCGTTTCAAAGAAGATCCTCGCAGCGATAAAGTGAACCTCAGCATTGGTCTTTATTACAACGAGGACGGCATCATTCCTCAACTGAAAGCCGTTGCCGAAGCCGAAGCACGTCTTAACGCAACCCCGCACGGTGCTTCGCTTTATTTGCCGATGGAAGGGTTAAACACCTACCGTAATACGATTGCGCCGCTGCTGTTTGGTGCGGACCACGCGGTGCTCGCGCAAAAGCGCGTGGCGACTATCCAGACGCTGGGCGGCTCGGGTGCGCTGAAGGTAGGCGCTGATTTCCTGAAAAAATATTTCCCGGATTCCGGCGTGTGGGTCAGCGACCCGACGTGGGAAAACCACGTGGCCATCTTTGAAGGCGCGGGCTTTAAGGTCGAGACCTATCCGTGGTTCGACAGCGAAACCAATGGCGTGCGCGTCGAAGCGCTGCTGGAAAAACTGAACACCCTGCCGGCGCGCAGCATCGTGCTGCTGCACCCATGCTGCCATAACCCAACGGGTGCGGACCTCACCAATGCCCAGTGGGATGCGGTGATCGAGGTGCTGAAGGCACGTAACCTGATCCCGTTCCTCGACATCGCCTATCAGGGCTTTGGCGCGGGCATGGAAGAAGATGCTTACGCCATCCGCGCCGTTGCCAGCGCCGGGCTGCCAGCGCTGGTCAGCAACTCCTTCTCAAAAATCTTCTCTCTCTACGGCGAGCGCGTTGGCGGTCTGTCCGTGGTGTGTGAAGACGCCGAAGCCGCGGGGCGCGTTCTCGGCCAACTGAAAGCGACGGTCCGCCGTATTTACTCCAGCCCGCCGAACTTTGGTGCGCAGGTGGTGGCGACCGTTCTGGGAGACGAACAGCTGAAAGCCACCTGGCTTGCGGAAGTGGAAGCGATGCGCAAGCGCATTCTGTCGATGCGTCAGGAACTTGTTAACGTGCTGAAAGAGGCGGTGCCGGGGCATAACTTCGACTATCTGCTCAAGCAGCGCGGGATGTTCAGCTATACCGGACTGAGCGCGGCACAGGTCGATCGCCTGCGTGACGAGTTCGGCGTCTACCTGATCGCCAGCGGCCGTATGTGCGTGGCGGGCCTGAATGCCGGCAACGTCCAGCGCGTGGCGCAGGCGTTTGCTGCTGTAATGTAAATGCTCACTAACCCAGCCCTCTCCCCGTGGGAGAGGGCTGGGGTGAGGGCATCAGACCGCATAAACACGTCCCCCGGCACTTTGTGATCGTCTTCTTTTTATTCATCTTTATAAGTAAAAACTCCTTTCCTTCCCCTCCCTCCGGGGTTATGGTCGGATAGATTTTTGACCATCCACTCAAAATATAAAGATAACAAACTGAATATTCAGGGGAAAATATGCGCAAGATCACACTGGCGCTCAGCGCCGCCTGCTTATTGTTCTCGCTTAATAGCGCCGTCGTCGCGCGAGCTTCCGCACCGACGCCGCTTTACACCGGCACCACCGCCGCCATCCTTGCCGAGCAGGCACCCATTCACTGGGTTTCCGTGGCCCAAATCGAAAACAGCCTGGTGGGCCGCCCGCCAATGGCCGTGGGCTTCGACATTGACGATACCGTGCTGTTCTCAAGCCCTGGCTTCTGGCGTGGCAAGAAAACGTATTCTCCTGACAGCGAAGCGTATCTGAAGAACCCGGAGTTCTGGGAAAAAATGAATAACGGCTGGGATGAGTTCAGCATTCCGAAAGAGGTGGCCCGCGCGCTGATCGCCATGCACGTTAAGCGCGGCGACAGCATTTACTTTGTCACCGGCCGTAGCCAGACCAAAACGGAGACCGTCTCCAAAACCCTGCAGGACGATTTTCAGATCCCGGCGGCCAGCATGAATCCGGTCATTTTTGCCGGTGATAAAGAGGGACAAAACACCAAAACCCAGTGGCTGGAGCAGAAAAACATCAAAGTGTTCTACGGTGATTCGGATAACGACATTACCGCGGCGCAGGATGTGGGGGCCAGAGCGATCCGGGTGCTGCGTGCCTCTAACTCGACCTATCGACCGCTGCCGATGGCAGGCAAGTTTGGCGAGGAGGTGATTGTTAACTCCGAGTATTAGTTCTAGAGCGGCGGGTTTGATTCTTTTTTGAACAAATCCGCCGCTGCGGGTTTTACCTTTCGCCTTCTTGCTGCACACTTAGAAAGATTCATCTTTCAGAACGGAGCAGCTCATGTGGTATCAACAGACCCTGACCTTAAGCGCTAAACCCCGCGGGTTTCACCTTGTGACGGACGAAGTCATCGGGCAACTCCGCGACCTGTCGCGCGTCAAAACGGGTTTACTGCATCTGCTGCTTCAACACACGTCAGCCTCCCTCACGCTTAATGAAAATTGCGACCCTACCGTCCGGTCTGATATGGAACACCATTTCCTGAAGACGGTTCCGGACAACGCCCCCTACGAGCACGATTATGAAGGCGCAGATGACATGCCTTCGCATATCAAATCTTCTCTGCTGGGCGTATCGCTGATGCTGCCGGTTCATAACGGGCGGCTAATGCTGGGAACGTGGCAAGGGATCTGGCTGGGAGAACATCGCATTCACGGTGGTTCGCGTAAAATTATCGCAACGCTACAAGGGGAATAAAGATGACAATTTCGGAGATACTTCAGTACTGCATGAGCAAGCCTGGCGCGGAACAAAGCGTTCACAGCGACTGGAAAGCCACGCAGATCAAAGTGGGAGACGTGCTGTTTGCGATGGTGAAAGAGGTTGAAGGGCGCCCGGCGGCGTCGCTGAAAACCAGCCCGGAACTGGCGGATCTATTACGTCAGCAGCATGATGATGTGAGGCCGAGCCAGCACCTCAATAAGGCGCACTGGAGTACCGTTTATCTGGACGGCTCGCTGCCCGGCTCACAAATTTACTATCTGGTGGATGCGTCCTACAAGCAGGCGGTTGAGCTGCTGCCGGAAGCGACCCGACAGCAGCTCTCCGTGTAACAATTACAGCAACGGTTTAAGGAAGCGCGCGGTGTGCGAGGCTTCGCACTCTGCAACGGTCTCTGGCGTACCGGAGACGAGGATTTCACCCCCGCCGCTGCCGCCTTCCGGGCCGAGATCGACAATCCAGTCCGCGGTTTTAATCACGTCCAGATTATGTTCGATGACCACAATCGTGTTGCCCTGATCGCGCAGCTGATGCAGCACCTCAAGCAACTGCTGGATATCCGCAAAGTGCAGGCCGGTGGTCGGCTCATCCAGAATGTAGAGCGTCTGGCCGGTACCACGCTTGGACAGCTCGCGCGCCAGCTTCACGCGCTGCGCCTCACCGCCGGACAGGGTTGTTGCTGACTGCCCCAGGCGAATGTAGGTCAGGCCTACGTCCATCAGCGTCTGCAGCTTACGAGCCAGCGCAGGGACGGCGTCAAAGAACTCGCGCGCCTCTTCGATGGTCATGTCCAGCACTTCGTGGATGGTCTTGCCTTTGTACTTAATCTCCAGCGTTTCTCGGTTATAGCGCTTGCCTTTGCACTGGTCGCACGGCACGTAGATATCCGGCAGGAAGTGCATCTCAACCTTGATCACGCCGTCGCCCTGACACGCTTCACAGCGGCCGCCGCGCACGTTAAAGCTGAAACGTCCTGGCGTATACCCGCGCGAACGCGCTTCCGGTACGCCAGCGAAGAGTTCACGTACGGGCGTGAAGACGCCGGTATAGGTCGCCGGGTTGGAACGCGGCGTACGGCCAATCGGGCTCTGGTCGATGTCGATAACCTTGTCGAAATGCTCCAGCCCCTGAATGTCGCGGTACGGTGCAGGCTCGGCCAGCGTCGCGCCGTTCAGCGCCGTCTGCGCAATCGGGAACAGCGTATCGTTGATCAGCGTCGATTTACCGGAACCGGACACGCCGGTAATGCAGGTAAACAGGCCAACCGGCAGCGTCAGGGTGACGTCCTTCAGGTTGTTGCCGCGCGCCCCTGTGAGCTTCAGCACTTTTTCCGGGTTCGCCGCGACGCGCTGTTTTGGCACTTCAATTTTGCGCTTGCCGCTCATGTACTGGCCGGTCAGCGACTCGGGCACCGCCATAATGTCCTTCAGCGTACCTTCCGCCACCACCTGGCCGCCGTGTACGCCCGCACCCGGGCCGATGTCGATCACGTGGTCTGCGGCGCGAATTGCGTCTTCGTCGTGCTCCACCACGATTACCGTGTTGCCGAGATTGCGCAGGTGGATCAGTGTGCCGAGCAGACGCTCGTTGTCGCGCTGGTGCAGGCCGATGGACGGTTCATCCAGCACGTACATCACGCCGACTAAGCCCGCGCCAATCTGGCTCGCCAGACGGATACGCTGGGCTTCACCGCCGGAGAGCGTTTCTGCCGAGCGGGAAAGCGTCAGGTAGTTCAGGCCAACGTTCACGAGGAACTTGAGGCGATCGCCGATCTCTTTCAGCACTTTTTCGGCGATTTTCGCACGCTGGCCGGAAAGCTTCAGGTTATTGAAGAAGTCCATTGCGTGGCCGATGCTCATGTCTGAGATGGTCGGCAGCGCCGTGTTTTCCACAAACACGTGGCGCGCTTCGCGACGCAGACGCGTGCCCTCGCAGGTGGCGCAGGAGCGGTTGCTGATGAACTTCGCCAGCTCCTCGCGCACCGCGCTGGATTCGGTCTCTTTGTAGCGGCGCTCCATATTGTGCAGCACCCCTTCGAACGGGTG
Organism: Enterobacter cloacae complex sp. P14RS; assembly: GCF_014895895.1. Taxonomy (NCBI): domain Bacteria; kingdom Pseudomonadati; phylum Pseudomonadota; class Gammaproteobacteria; order Enterobacterales; family Enterobacteriaceae; genus Enterobacter; species Enterobacter cloacae complex sp. P14RS. The sequence goes on along the minus strand of NZ_JADBQM010000023.1, from coordinate 51,031 downwards.
GCGACGCACGGAGGTATCGCCGCGATCGTTCATGTATTTGAACTCGATGTTCTCTTTGCCGGAACCGAACAGGATCACTTTGTGCACGTTCGGGCTCAGGCTCGCCCACGGCGCTTCAACGTCGAATTTGTAGTGCTCCGCCAGCGACTTCAGCATCTGGAAGTAGTAGAAGTTACGCTTATCCCAGCCGCGAATCGCACCGCCCGCGAGCGACAGCTCGGGGTTCTGGATCACGCGATCCGGATCGAAATACTGCTGCACGCCCAGACCGTCACAGGTCGGGCACGCGCCCGCCGGGTTGTTGAACGAGAACAGGCGCGGTTCCAGCTCGCGCATGCTGTAGCCGCAAATCGGGCAGGCGAAGTTGGCGGAGAAGAGCAGCTCTTCCGCTTTCGGGTCGTCCATGTCGGAGACCACGGCCGTGCCGCCAGAGAGTTCCAGCGCGGTTTCAAAGGATTCAGCCAGACGCGTGGCGAGATCGTCACGCACCTTAAAGCGGTCAATCACCACTTCGATGGTGTGTTTCTTTTGCAGCTCAAGCTTTGGCGGATCGGACAGGTCACACACTTCGCCGTCGATACGGGCGCGGATATAGCCCTGGCTTGCCAGGTTCTCCAGCGTTTTGGTGTGCTCGCCTTTACGCTCTTTGATAATCGGTGCCAGCAGCATCAGGCGTTTGCCTTCCGGCTGCGACAGCACGTTATCCACCATCTGGCTCACGGTCTGTGCCGCCAGCGGGACATCGTGGTCCGGGCAGCGCGGCTCACCCACGCGGGCATACAGCAGACGCAGATAGTCGTGAATTTCGGTAATGGTACCGACCGTTGAACGCGGGTTATGCGAGGTAGACTTCTGCTCAATAGAGATAGCAGGCGATAACCCTTCAATATGGTCGACATCCGGTTTTTCCATCAGCGACAGGAACTGACGCGCGTACGCCGAGAGCGATTCAACGTAACGACGCTGTCCTTCGGCATACAAGGTGTCGAAAGCCAGTGAGGATTTGCCAGACCCCGAAAGCCCGGTCACGACGATGAGTTTGTCGCGAGGGATTATGAGGTTGATATTCTTGAGATTATGGGTGCGGGCGCCCCGAACTTCGATCTTATCCATTCACCTTTCCCGGTTGGAACACGGATTGCCTGGTTTGTTTGAAGGACAAACGGCTGTCAGAAACGGCTAATTATGACACAAAATGACCTGTTTGAATATACAGTATTGGAATGCATTTTCTGATTCACTGTGTAACAATGTTGAGTTCGCGGGAGAACTCTGGAACGTGCTACGCAACTATCAAAGTGCAGCATGGAAATGGTACACTCGCGCGTTTACACTATTAAGAAACGTATTCAGGAGACACGAACATGGCCAGCAGAGGCGTAAACAAGGTGATTCTCGTCGGTAATCTGGGCCAGGACCCGGAAGTACGCTACATGCCGAGTGGTGGCGCAGTTGCCAACATTACGCTGGCTACTTCCGAATCCTGGCGTGATAAAGCGACCGGTGAAATGAAAGAGCAGACCGAATGGCACCGCGTTGTGCTGTTTGGAAAACTGGCCGAAGTGGCCGGTGAGTATCTGCGTAAAGGTTCTCAGGTCTATATCGAAGGCCAGCTGCGTACCCGCAAATGGACCGACCAATCCGGTCAGGAAAAATACACCACGGAAGTGGTGGTGAACGTGGGCGGTACCATGCAAATGCTGGGTGGCCGTCAGGGCGGTGGCGCACCGGCAGGTGGCGGTCAGAACCAGCAGCAGGGTGGTTGGGGTCAGCCTCAGCAGCCGCAGGGCGGCAACCAGTTCAGCGGCGGCGCGCAGTCTCGTCCGCAGCAGCAGTCTGCTCCTGCTCCGTCTAACGAACCGCCAATGGACTTCGACGACGATATCCCGTTCTGATCAACGGATGCTAAAAAAAACCCAGACATCGTCTGGGTTTTTTTATTGCTGAAGGGATCAGGTAATCACCATCGGCCAGTCTGGTGGGGTGTGGTTCATCGCCTCAACCATCACCACTTTTATATTTTCCCAGACCGCGGCCATATCCAGCAGGGTAATGCCCAGCAGGCCCGTTGCGAACCAGCAGGCCGCGCCAAGCCCTAACAGGGTACTTATGACGGCAAGACCCGCGTAGTCGGATTTACGAAACTGAATGTTCAGCGTGCTGGCTAAAAACATCAAAACCGCGCTCAACAAGGGCCAGCGCAGGAGAACCATGCTGGTAGTAATGGTTGCCATAAAACCCATCCTCTACAAAACAGACGAACTGAATGAAACAGTGTTTCTCGTTACACAATATGTGTGAACTATATCACATTTGTTGATTTATTCGCCAGTGTCTGCGTAGCCAAAAAAGGGGATTTTATTACCCGGAAAAAAGAGCATGCGGTTCGGGACCGCCTTCGGACAGGGGGGAGGCGGATCCACAACGCGCTGAGGTAATCCCGTCGGGTAAGTGGGGAAGAGCATCTGGAGGCAGAGAGACGGCCAGCCGTGCTGTTTTTAGGGGGCGCATTATTTTCTGATAATATTGTGGTGATGTCTGATTATTTATAAAACAACGAACAAAATATACCCGCAGAAATAGGATGAAACGTCACGTTGGTGTTGTACTTTTTTCATGCCGCCAGAAGTTTTGCTTAATCAGCGATCCTCTGTTGTGTTCTCTTCAAACCTCCCGTACGCGATGGATAATTATTTTCCTTAATTAAAACGGAACGAATACTTACAGTTTAGCTTACGGGAAAATATTATCGTCATAACGAAATTTAAGATTTTTAATACTAAAAGTCAGTTGCTAACTTCGCATGATTCATGCAACGTAATCACCTGTTTAACAAAGCATCCGGCCTTCATTACTACAGGCGTACAACATGCAGGGATATAGGGCGGGAAATGAATCGTAGCGCGCGGCGCAAAATGCTCAGAGTGGTAGGGATCATCATGGTAGTTATGCTGCCGGTGATGCTTGCTCTATGGTTTGCCCAGCTACGAGCCGAGTCGGAAACGAGCGCTCAGCTACGGACATTTGCTGAACTGGCTTTAGACAAAACAGAACTGGTAATTCAACAAGTTGAACTGGCCAGGGGCGAGGCAGAAAAATATCAGGGTGAACGTTGTACGCCGGAACATCGTCAATATATGTTGAACGTTGTTCGTGGCCGCCTGTTTGTCGCCGATTTAATTTATGCAGAAGGTCAGAATTTTCTTTGTTCGACCGTTTTTACACCGGATCAACCCTACGTCATTCCGGTCGCTAATTACACGCGTAAACCTGACGTTGCTATCTATTATTTTCGCGATACGCCATTTTATACTGGCTATAAAATGACATATATGCAGCGCGGAAATTATGTCGTGGTGGTCAATCCGCTTTCTTACAGTGAAGTGATGTCTACCGATCATTCCCTCGCATGGGGGGTATACGACACGGTAACTAATGCCTTCTTTTCCGTCAGCCAGAAAGCCAATGCGACTTTATTAAATTCGATGATTCGGGATAAGGAATCGGTATTTCAAAAAGATAACCGTTTCTATACCGTCGTGAAATCGACAAATCGGCCTATTGCCGCCATCGTGTCGACGTCAGATAAACGTTTTTATGAAACGCTCTATCACCAGGCGACGTTGACGCTACCGCTGGGAATGATCTGCAGCATTATTATTTTGCTGGTGTGGTCCCGCACCCATCGTGAGCTTAATTCGCCGGGGCGCTTACTGCACCGGGCGCTGAACAAGCGCCAGCTTTGTGTGCACTATCAGCCGATTATTGATATCAAGAACAACCAGTGTGTGGGGGCAGAGGCGCTGTTGCGCTGGCCTGGTTTCAATGGGCAGGTAATGAGCCCGGCTGAGTTTATTCCGCTTGCGGAAAAAGAGGGAATGAGCGAGCGGATTACGGATTATGTCGTTGAGGAGGTGTTCAGCGATCTGGGCCATTTCCTGGCGGCGCATCCGCATCTCTATATTTCGATCAACCTGTCGGCCACGGACTTTCACTCCTCGCGGCTGATCGCCATGATTTCTGACAAGGCCCGGCACTACGCCGTACGCGCCCAGCAAATTAAAATTGAAGTGACGGAGCGCGGCTTTATCGATGTGCCAAAAACCACGCCGGTGATTCAGGCCTTCCGTCAGGCGGGCTATGAAGTGGCGATCGATGATTTCGGGACCGGTTATTCCAACCTGCACAACCTCTACTCGTTGAACGTGGATATTCTGAAAATCGATAAATCGTTTATCGACACCTTAACCACCAACAGTACCAGCCACCTGATCGCCGAGCATATTATCGAGATGGCGCAAAGCCTGCGGCTTAAAACCATTGCGGAAGGGGTTGAGACGGCTGAGCAGGTGAGCTGGCTGTTGAAGCGCGGCGTTGAGTTCTGTCAGGGATGGCACTTCGCGAAAGCGATGCCGCCCCAGGAGTTTATGACCTGGCAGCAGCAACCTTTGCACTGATATGCATTAATTCAACTGGTGGCGATAATCGCTCGGCGTACGGTCAAACTCGCGGCGAAACACGCGGGAAAAGGTTTGTTGCGAAACATAGCCAAGATCCATCGCGATATCAAAAATCGGCCGCTGCGTTGAGCGTAACGCCTGCGCCGCCAGCAGGAGCCTGCGCTGGCGAATGTACTCCCCCAGCGTCTGGTGCATGACCGTGCGGAACATTCTCTGTAAATACCATTTCGAATAGCCCGATTTTTTTGCGACCACATCAATGTTCAACGGTTGGTCGATATGATCGTCAATCCATTCAATAAGTGTCTGAATAATTTGCTGATGCGACATAAGGTTGCCCCTCTGTAGATACAACTTTCTCGGTTGATTCGTCGTTTTCTCTGCGGGGGAGTATAATTCCTCAAGTTAACTTGAGGTAAAGAGGTTTTATGGAAAAGAGATTGCCGCGCATTAAAGCGCTGTTAACCCCCGGCGAAGTGGCAAAGCGAAGCGGCGTTGCGGTATCGGCGCTCCACTTTTATGAAAGCAAAGGGTTAATTAAAAGCATCCGTAACGGTGGAAACCAGCGCCGCTATACCCGTGACGTGCTCCGCTACGTGGCGATTATCAAAATTGCGCAACGCATCGGCATTCCCCTGGCGACGATCGGTGAGGCATTCGGCGTGTTGCCGGAAGGGCATACGCTTAGCCCGAAAGAGTGGAAAGAGCTTTCGTCCCAGTGGCGTGAAGAGCTGGACAGGCGTATCCACACGCTGGTGGCGCTGCGTGACGAGCTGGACGGCTGTATCGGCTGCGGCTGCCTGTCCCGTAGCGACTGCCCGCTACGTAACCCTGGCGACAGGCTGGGCGAGCAGGGGACCGGGGCGCGGCTGCTGGAGGAGGATTAAGTTCTTGCGGCAAAAAGCATAATAAAGAACTAAAGCGCCACTAAGGGCGCTTTAGTTTTTCCCGGTCTTTGTCTTTCTCTCTATCCCGCTGGTTCACGGGAGGGTTTCCCCCGACATCAGCACCCCTCGTGTCGAGCTGGTTGGGGAGGTTCCGGATTGTGCTGACACTTTAATTCTATGCAAGACCCGTTTTTTCGCCAGCCGCGCTAGCCGTTTTTTAGACGAAATTTTTTCGCGGTGTTGTTCGATTTTCTATAGTTAAAAAGTATGAATAACAGGAGAAAATCATGCTCACGGTACATCACCTTAACCAGTCGCGCTCGCACCGCGTGATCTGGGCGCTGGAAGAGCTCGCCCTGCCTTATGAGATTGTTCACTACCAGCGCGAAAAAAACATGCTGGCACCCGAGTCCCTCAAAAAGGTGCATCCGTTGGGCAAATCGCCGGTCATTGAAGATAACGGGCTGATCCTTGCGGAGTCAGGCGCCATTCTGGAGTATCTGCAGGAAACCTATGATGCCGAATCGCGGCTGAAGCCTTTAGACCCCGCGCATAAGGTGCAATACCGCTTCTGGCTGCATTACGCAGAAGGGTCGCTGATGCCGCTGCTGCTCATGAAGCTGGTCTTCAGCAGCCTGGGCAAGCCGCCCGTGCCGTTTGGCATCCGAACGCTGGGCAAGGCGCTGGGGCAGGGGGTACAGAAAGCGTATCTCAACCCCCAGCTGGAGACCCATGCGCGCTTTATTGACTCACATCTTGCTAAAAACAGCTGGTTTGCCGGAGAGACGTTAAGCATGGCTGACATTCAGATGAGCTTCCCCCTCTTTGCCCTGCTGGCGCGCGGCGGCATTGCTAATCTGCCGCATATTCAGGCATGGAAGAAAAAAGTGGAAACGAGTCCTGGCTGGCAAAGAACCCTGCAACAAGGTGGCCCGTTAACGATCCCGGGCGAGGATTGAAATGTAAACAAATTGCGCATAGACGATAACGTTTGCGCATCCTCTGTTTATTTCTTCATCGTCATAAGTGAATTTTAGCGAAAAACGACAAAGTTCAGTTGAAAAGGGCGGGTATTAGGCTGGATAATCGTTTGCCTTAATTTGACCACCCGTTTTATAAGCGCGGAGCTAAACGTTTGCTTTTTTTGTGACGCCCTTTCGTCGCAAACGCAACACACGGATTTGACGTTTTAGCTGGCAGCGGTGTCTCCACCACGCTTATGGACGTTCTATAAAAACTCTCAGGGGATGTTTTCTATGTCTACGCCATCTGCGCGTACCGGCGGTTCACTTGACGCCATGTTTAAAATTTCGGCTCGTGGCAGCACCGTGCGCCAGGAAGTCGTTGCCGGTCTGACCACGTTTCTGGCGATGGTTTACTCCGTCATCGTGGTACCGGGCATGCTGGGCAAGGCGGGCTTCCCGCCTGCGGCTGTCTTTGTCGCCACCTGCCTGGTGGCCGGCGTGGGCTCCATCGTAATGGGCCTGTGGGCGAACCTGCCACTGGCGATTGGTTGCGCCATCTCTTTGACCGCCTTTACCGCGTTCAGTCTGGTGCTGGGCCAGCAGATCAGCGTACCGGTTGCCCTCGGCGCCGTGTTCCTGATGGGCGTACTGTTTACCGTTATTTCTGCCACCGGCATCCGTAGCTGGATTTTGCGCAACCTGCCGCAGGGCGTGGCGCACGGAACCGGTATCGGTATCGGCCTGTTCCTGCTGCTGATCGCTGCCAACGGCGTGGGTCTGGTCATCAAGAACCCGCTGGACGGCCTGCCGGTAGCGCTCGGTCATTTCGCGAGCTTCCCGGTCATTATGTCGCTCATCGGTCTGGCGGTGATTATCGGCCTGGAAAAACTGAAGGTGCCGGGCGGCATTTTGCTGACCATTATTGGCATTTCCATCGTCGGCCTGATTTTCGATCCGACCGTTCACTTCTCCGGTATTTTCGCCATGCCGTCGCTGAGCGATGACAAAGGCAACTCCCTGATCGGCAGCCTGGATATCGTCGGCGCGCTGAACCCGGTGATCCTGCCAAGCGTGCTGGCGCTGGTGATGACCGCGGTATTTGACGCCACCGGTACCATTCGCGCGGTGGCTGGTCAGGCCAACCTGCTGGATAAAGACGGTCAGATTATTGATGGCGGCAAAGCGCTGACCACCGACTCCCTGAGCAGCGTCTTCTCTGGTCTGGTGGGTGCGGCGCCTGCGGCGGTGTACATCGAATCTGCAGCGGGTACGGCGGCAGGCGGTAAAACCGGCCTGACGGCCATCACCGTTGGCGTGCTGTTCCTGCTGATCCTGTTCCTCTCTCCGCTCTCCTACCTGGTGCCTGCGTATGCGACCGCGCCAGCGCTGATGTACGTCGGCCTGCTGATGCTGAGCAACGTGGCGAAAATCGATTTTGCGGACTTCGTGGATGCGATGTCCGGCCTGATTACCGCAGTGTTTATCGTCCTGACCTGTAACATCGTGACTGGCATCATGATCGGTTTTGCGTCGCTGGTGATTGGTCGTCTGGTTTCCGGAGAGTGGCGCAAGCTGAACATCGGCACCGTGGTGATCGCCGTTGCGTTGGTCGCCTTCTACGCGGGCGGCTGGGCAATCTAAATTATCCATTGATGCGAAAACGGGTGGCTCAGGCCGCCCGTTTTTATTTTCAGGACTCATCCCGTTGCCTTTTGCGTTACTCTGGAGAGGATAGAATAAGAGGCACGACGCCTCAGGTTTGGCTTAAAAAGAAACACAGCAAACAGGGAACGCATGGAAATTTTCTTCACAATACTCATCATGACCCTTGTGGTCTCATTATCCGGGGTGGTTACACGCGTACTGCCCTTCCAGGTCCCCCTGCCTTTAATGCAAATAGCCATCGGCGCGCTGCTTGCGTGGCCGACGTTCGGTCTGCACGTGGAGTTCGATCCGGAACTGTTCCTCGTGCTGTTTATCCCGCCGCTGCTGTTTGCCGATGGGTGGAAAACGCCGACGCGCGAATTTCTTGAGCATGGGCGAGAGATCTTCGGCCTGGCGCTGGCGCTGGTGGTCGTTACCGTGGTCGGGATAGGTTTCCTGATCTACTGGGCCGTACCGGGTATCCCGTTAATTCCCGCCTTTGCGCTGGCCGCCGTGCTGTCGCCGACCGACGCCGTGGCCCTTTCCGGCATTGTGGGTGAAGGGCGCATTCCGAAGAAAATAATGGGCATTTTGCAGGGCGAGGCGTTGATGAATGACGCTTCCGGCCTGGTGGCCCTGAAGTTTGCCGTGGCGGTAGCCATGGGCACCATGGTCTTTACCATTGGTGGCGCGACCCTGGAATTCTTCAAGGTGGCGATTGGCGGTATTCTCGCGGGCTTCGTGGTGAGCTGGCTGTACGGTCGTTCGCTGCGCTTCCTCAGCCGCTGGGGCGGCGATGAACCGGCGACGCAAATCGTTCTGCTGTTCCTGCTGCCTTTTGCCTCTTACCTTATCGCTGAACATATCGGCGTCTCGGGCATTCTGGCGGCGGTAGCGGCGGGGATGACCATCACCCGTTCCGGCGTGATGCGCCGCGCGCCGCTGGCGATGCGCCTGCGCGCCAACAGCACCTGGGCGATGCTGGAGTTTGTCTTTAACGGCATGGTCTTCCTGCTGCTGGGCCTGCAGCTGCCGGGCATCATGGAATCCTCGCTGATCGCGGCGGAGGCGGATCCAAACGTTGAAGTCTGGATGCTGTTTACCGATATCGTGCTGATCTACATGGCATTAATGCTGGTGCGTTTCGGCTGGCTTTGGACGATGAAAAAGTTCAGCGTCCGCTTCCTGACCAAAAAGCCGATGGAGTTCGGCTCCTGGACCACGCGCGAGCTGCTGATTGCCTCCTTCGCGGGCGTACGCGGGGCGATAACCCTCGCCGGTGTGCTCTCTATTCCGCTGCTGCTGCCGACGGGCGACGTCTTCCCGGCGCGCTACGAGCTGGTGTTCCTGGCGGCGGGCGTGATTCTCTTCTCGCTGTTTGTCGGCGTGATTATGCTGCCGATTTTACTCCAGCACATTGATGCCGGTGACTCGACCCAACAGCACAAAGAGGAGCGGATAGCCCGTGCGGCGACGGCAGAAGTCGCGATTGTCGCCATTGAGAAGATGGAGGAGCGTCTGGCTGCCGATGCCGAAGAGAACATTGATAACCAGCTGCTGAAGGAAGTCAGTTCACGCGTAATTGGTAATTTGCGCCGTCGTGCTGACGGACGTAACGACGTGGAAAGCTCGCTGCAGGAAGAGAACCTCGAGCGTCGTTTCCGCCTGGCGGCGCTGCGATCCGAGCGTGCCGAGCTGTATCACCTGCGCGCGACGCGTCAGATCAGCAACGAGACGCTGCAAAAGCTGCTGCACGATCTGGACCTGTTAGAAGCGCTGTTAATAGAGAATCAGTAGCGCGTTGTTGCCCGGTGGCGCTACGCTTACCGGGCCTACATTTGAACCTTAGGCCGGGTAAGGCGAAGCCGTCACCCGGCACTATTCAGACCGCACCCAAAACCCCTCACAACATTGCAGCCACGCCTGTGCGCTGTGCGAAAGATACACTCCTTCACGCCAAATCATCCCCAACTGCCAGTGCAGGTCACTCTCCAGCGGGATCCAGCGCAGCGTGTTTTTATCAAGACGCTCGCAGATCGGCTGCGGCAGAATGGCAATTCCCACGCCCGCCTGCACCATTGCCGCCAGGAAATCCCACTGGCCGCTGCGCACCGCAATGCGCGGCTTCACGTTATGGTGATTAAACAGCGCCATCAGCTGGCGGCTTAAGGCGAAGTCTTCGTTGTAGATCAGCAGCGGGTGTTCGCCGAGCAGATCGGGCTTCACTGAGTCTATCTTCAGCCAGTCGCCGGAGCGGGGCACCAGCACGCACAGTGGATGGCTGAACAGCGGCAGCGTTGCCAGCCCGCTCTCTTCCTCCACGGGAAGGGCCGTCATCGCCACGTCCAGCTCGCCGTTGATCACCGCCTGCTGCACGGTCAGGCCGCCAAACTCAGATATTTTAAGCTCAACGCCGGGGTAGCGCTGGCGGAACAGGCTTATCGGCCCGGCCATCATCATGCCGACCATCGGCGGAATGCCGAGCCGCAGCAGACCTTTCGTCAGGTGGTTGATGTCCGCAAGCTCGGCCTCAAGCTGGCGAAACTCCGCCAGGATCGCCAGCCCGCGCTCGAACACCACGCGTCCGGTATCGGTCAGCAGCAGCTTGCGTCCGTCGCGGATCAGCAGGGTACAGTTCAGCTCGTCTTCGAGGTTTTTCAGCATTTTGCTGATGGTTGGCTGGGTAACGAACAACTTCTCCGCTGCGCGGGTAAAACTTTGCTGGCGAACCACCTCGACAAAATAGCGCAGCGTTCTTATGTCCATGATTATTCCTCGAAACTATACCTTCGATGATTTTAATTCATTTCAGTCGATGACGTACGCTCACTATACTGGCGCCTCGTCTCATTTCTGAGGAAAACCCCCATGGCCGTGGCGTTAAGCCGTGTTACGCCTGCCGTTGTGCAACGACTCCAGGTCCCGGTTCAGGTACTGCTCTACGCGGGACTGTTTGTTTTTGCGGAATACCTTGTCGACTGGCTGCATCTGCCTTTACCCGCCAACCTGGTGGGGATGGTGCTGATGCTGGTGCTGATCCTCTGCCGCGCGTTGCCCCTCAGCTGGGTGCGCGCCGGCGCGCGCTGGCTGCTGGCGGAGATGCTGCTGTTCTTCGTTCCGGCCGTGGTGGCGGTGGTGAACTATGCGCAGCTGCTGATGGTCGACGGCTGGCGCATCTTCGCGGTTATTGCCCTGAGCACGCTGATGGTGCTGGGTGCCACCGCCTGGGTGGTGGATAAGGTATACCGGTTCGAAATCAGCAGGCAAAAGCATGACTAACTTTCAGATAAGCGTGCTGTGCCTGATCGTGACGGTCGCCATCTACTTTGCCAACAAGCGCCTGTATCGCCGCTTTCGCACGCTGCCGCTGATGCCGCTGGTCTTCACGCCGATCCTGCTGGTGCTGATGCTGGTCTTCGGCCATATCTCCTGGCAGAACTACATTGGTGAATCCCACTGGCTGCTGTGGCTGCTCGGCCCGGCGACTATCGCCTTTGCGGTGCCGGTGTATGACAACCTGGCGATTATCAAACGCCACTGGATGTCGCTCAGCGCGGGCGTCGTCACCGCGACGGTGGTGGCGGTCTGTAGCTCCGTCTGGCTGGCGAGGCTGTTTACCCTCTCCGATGAAATTCAGCGCAGCCTGGCCGTGCGCTCGGTGACCACGCCGTTTGCGCTGGCGGCCGCCAAACCGCTCGGCGGGCAGCCGGATCTGGTGGCGCTGTTTGTGGTCGTCACCGGCGTATTCGGCATGGCGGTGGGGGATGTGCTGTTTCTGCGGCTGTCCATTCGGGAAGGGATGGCGAAAGGAGCAGGGTTTGGCGCGGCATCTCATGGGGCAGGCACGGCGCGTTCGTATGAGCTGGGTCAGCAGGAAGGGGTCGTTGCAAGCCTGGTGATGATGCTCTCGGGCGTAACGATGGTGCTGATTGCGCCGCTGGTGGCGTGGGTGATGTTTTAAGCTCCCCGGCCAGAGCAACCGGGGAGAAAGGCTTAGTGTGCGCGGCCCTGCTCAACGCCGAGGCCGGTTTGTGAGCGGATAAACTGGGCGCGGAATTTCTCACGCTCCAGGTTACCCTCCGGCGAGTTGTCGGTAGCCGAGAAGACCCAGATACCGATAAACGCCACGGCAATGGAGAACAGCGCCGGGTACTCGTACGGGAAGATAGCGCTTTCGTGACCGAGGATCTGCACCCAGATGGTCGGGCCGAGGATCATCAGAATGACCGCTGTCAGCAGGCCCAGCCAGCCGCCTATCATCGCCCCACGGGTGGTCAGTTTGGACCAGTACATGGAGAGCAGAATGATTGGGAAGTTACAGCTTGCCGCAATCGAGAAGGCCAGTCCCACCATAAAGGCGATGTTCTGCTTCTCAAACAGGATCCCCAGCAGAATAGCGACCACGCCCAGCACCAGCACGGTGATTTTGGAAACCTTCAGCTCGTCGCGCTCGCTCGCGCCTTTACGGAAGACGTTGGCGTAGAGGTCGTGCGATACCGCAGACGCGCCCGCCAGCGTCAGCCCGGCGACCACCGCAAGGATGGTGGCGAAGGCCACGGCGGAGATAAAGCCGAGGAACAGGTTGCCGCCCACCGCATCGGCCAGGTGCACCGCCGCCATGTTGTTACCGCCAATCAGCGCGCCCGCCGCGTCTTTAAACGCCGGGTTCGCGCCCACCAGCATGATCGCGCCGAAGCCGATGATAAAGGTCAGGATGTAGAAGTAACCCATAAAGCCGGTGGCGTAGAAGACGCTCTTACGCGCTTCACGCGCGTCTGACACCGTGAAGAAACGCATCAGAATGTGCGGCAGGCCAGCGGTACCAAACATCAGGCCGAGACCGAGAGAGAGCGCGGAGATCGGATCTTTCACCAGCCCGCCCGGGCTCATGATCGCTTCTCCTTTCGGGTGGACAGCCATCGCTTCGGTGAACAGGTTATTGAAGCTGAAGCCGACGTGTTTCATCACCATAAAGGCCATAAAGCTCGCGCCGAACAGCAGCAGTACGGCTTTGATGATCTGCACCCAGGTGGTGGCCAGCATGCCGCCGAACAAAACGTACATCACCATCAGCACGCCCACCAGCACCACCGCGATGTGGTAGTTCAGGCCAAACAGCAGTTCGATAAGCTTGCCCGCGCCCACCATCTGGGCGATCAGATACAGCGCCACCACCACCAGCGAGCCGCAGGCGGAGAGGGTACGAATCGGCCCCTGCTTCAGGCGATAGGATGCCACGTCAGCGAAGGTGTAACGTCCCAGGTTGCGCAAGCGTTCGGCAATCAGGAACAGAATGATCGGCCAGCCGACGAGGAAGCCGAGGGAGTAGATCAGGCCGTCATAGCCGGAGGTGTAAACCAGCGCGGAGATCCCGAGGAACGAGGCGGCAGACATAAAGTCACCCGCAATTGCCAGCCCGTTCTGGAAGCCGGTTATGTTGCCGCCCGCGGTGTAGTAATCGTTACGGGAGCGCACGCGTTTCGACGCCCAGTACGTAATGTACAGCGTCAGCACCACGAAAATCAGGAACATGATAATCGCCTGCCAGTTGGTTGGCTGGCGCTGTACCTCGCCGGTAATGGCATCCGCCGCGTGGGCGGCAAAGGGAAGTGTGGCGGCTAGCGCCGTCAGGATTCGCTTCATGATGCTTTTACCTCTTGCAGTACCGCTTTATTAAGACGATCGAACTCACCGTTCGCGCGCCAGACGTAGACGCCGGTCAGCACAAATGAAATCACGATCACGCCAATGCCAATGGGGATACCGCGCGTCACGCTGGTGCCCTCATGTAACGGGGTGCCCAGCCAGTGCGGCGCAAAGGCGATCAGCAGAATAAAGCCGACATAGATAATCAGCATGATGATGGAAAGGGTGAAGGCAAACCGTTGCCGCTTATCGACGAGCTCCCTGTAGTGCGCACTATTCTCTATCTGCTGACAAATATCGTTATTCATCACAGAAATCTCCAGAGGTAAGGTTGGTTTGTTTTATCCCCTCTCCCCTATGGGGAGAGGGTGAGGGGAGGAAGGTGCGGTCTGATGCCCTCACCCCGGCCCTCTCCCACGGGGAGAGGGAGAAAACACTAGGATGGCATTGCGATGGCCTGCTTCTCTTCGAGCAGTTTGTCCACCACGCCAGGATCGGCAAGCGTTGAGGTATCGCCGAGGTTGCTGGTATCGCCTGCCGCGATTTTGCGCAGGATACGGCGCATAATCTTGCCGGAACGGGTTTTCGGCAGCGAGTCTGTCCAGTGCAGTACGTCCGGCGTGGCAAGCGGGCCAATCTCTTTACGTACCCAGTTGCGCACCTCGGTATACAGCTCCGGCGACGGCTCTTCGCCGTGGTTCAGGGTGACGTAGGCGTAGATCGCCTGGCCCTTGATGTTGTGAGGAATGCCGACCACCGCCGCTTCGGCAATCTTCGGATGCGACACCAGCGCGGACTCAATCTCTGCCGTACCCAGACGGTGGCCGGAAACGTTCAGCACGTCGTCCACGCGTCCGGTGATCCAGTAATAACCGTCTTCATCCCGGCGCGCGCCGTCGCCGCTGAAGTACATGTTTTTAAAGGTCGAGAAGTAGGTCTGCTCGAAGCGCTCGTGATCGCCAAACAGCGTGCGCGCCTGGCCCGGCCAGGAGTCTGTGATCACCAGGTTACCCTCGGTGGCGCCTTCCTGCGGATTACCTTCGTTATCCACCAGCGCAGGCTGCACGCCGAAGAACGGACGGGTTGCCGAGCCGGCCTTCAGCTGCGTGGCGCCCGGCATTGGGGTGATCATGAAGCCGCCGGTTTCGGTCTGCCACCAGGTGTCCATCACCGGGCACTTCTCGTTACCGATTTTCTTCCAGTACCACTCCCAGGCTTCCGGGTTGATGGGCTCGCCCACGGAGCCGAGGATGCGCAATGAGGAGCGGTCGGTGCCCTCGATGGCCTTATCACCTTCCGCCATTAACGCGCGGATCGCCGTTGGCGCGGTGTAAAGAATGTTGACCTGGTGCTTGTCGACCACCTGACACATGCGCGCCGGAGTCGGCCAGTTCGGTACGCCCTCAAACATCAGCGTCGTTGCGCCGCAGGCCAGCGGGCCGTACAGCAGGTAGCTGTGTCCGGTGACCCAGCCCACGTCGGCGGTACACCAGTAGATGTCGCCCGGATGGTAGTCGAAGACGTATTTGAAGGTGGTGGCCGCATAGACCAGATAGCCGCCGGTGGTGTGCAGTACGCCTTTCGGTTTACCGGTTGAGCCGGAGGTGTAAAGAATAAACAGCGGATCTTCCGCGTTCATCTCTTCCGGCTGATGCTGGTCGCTCGCTTTTTCAATCAGGTCGCTCCACCACAGGTCACGCCCCTCGTGCCAGTCGATCTTGCCGCCGGTACGCTTGAGGACAATGACGTTATTGATGGATTTGACGTTCGGGTTTTTCAGCGCTTCATCGACGTTTTTCTTCAGCGGAATACCGCGCCCGGCGCGTACGCCCTCGTCGGCGGTGATCACCAGCTTCGAGTTCGAGTCAACGATGCGCCCGGCAACCGCTTCAGGGGAGAAGCCGCCGAAGATGACGGAGTGGATCGCGCCGATACGCGCGCAGGCGAGCATAGCTACCGCCGCTTCCGGCACCATCGGCATGTAGATCGCCACCACGTCGCCTTTTTTAATCCCCTGGTCCAGCAGCACGTTAGCGAAGCGGCAGACGTCGCGGTGCAGCTCTTTATAAGAGATGTGTTTGCTCTGAGAGACATCGTCGCCTTCCCAGATAATGGCCGTTTCGTTGCCGCGTTCGGCAAGATGGCGGTCCAGGCAGTTCGCCGCCAGGTTCAGCGTGCCGTCTTCATACCATTTAATGGAGACGTTGCCTGGCGCGAAAGAGGTATTCTTCACCTTCTGATAAGGTTTGATCCAGTCAAGGATGTGACCCTGCTCGCCCCAGAAGGCGTCCGGGTTGGTAACAGATTGCTGATATTTCTCGTGGTACTGCTCCGGGGTGATCAGGCAACGGTCCGCAATGTTTGCGGGAATGTCGTGTTTGTGTATTTGGCTCATGGCTTTTTTTCTCCTTGTAAGATGTTAATAATATGTCGCAAAAACGTTAATAGTAGGGGCTTTACAAGCTTTGTTTAGTATTTGGGCGACAGATCACGCATTGTTTGAACAGGTTGAAAATTGAGCGAATGAAACTTTGAAGGGAAATAATTCACGATGCCGATTATTCACAATTCTTTATAAAAAAGCGTTTTTATAACAAAAGGTTATTTATCAGAATTATGACAAACTCGCGTCATAACCGCTTTTGATAGTGAAATGCGTCGTTCTTTAAGGCTTGCGCAACAGGTCGTGCAAATGATACTCATACGCCGCGTTAAAAAATCCCATAAACCAACGCAACACAATTCATACCCTTTCAGTATGTCTCCATATTCATGCAGTTTTGCTGGTGCGGAGATTTCATTGAGGAAGTCAGTTTCTATGAAAAATTTGAAAGTCAGCCTGGCCTGGCAGATCCTGCTGGCCCTTGTGCTGGGCATCTTGCTGGGCAGTTATCTTCATTATCATAGCGACAGCCGCGAGTGGCTGATTGCGAACCTGCTCTCTCCGGCAGGCGATATTTTTATTCATCTGATTAAGATGATTGTGGTGCCCATTGTGATCTCGACGCTGGTGGTCGGTATCGCGGGCGTCGGCGATGCGAAGCAGTTAGGTCGCATTGGCGCGAAAACTATTCTCTATTTCGAAGTGATCACCACGGTTGCGATTATCCTCGGCATAACGCTGGCGAACGTATTCCAGCCAGGCTCCGGGATCGATATGTCGCAGCTGGCGACGGTGGATATTTCGAAATACCAAAGCACCACCGCTGACGTGCAGAGCCATTCCCACGGTCTGATGGGGACTATCCTGTCGCTGGTGCCGACCAACATCATTGCTTCCATGGCGAAAGGCGAGATGCTGCCGATCATCTTCTTCTCGGTGCTGTTTGGTCTGGGGCTCTCCTCCCTGCCGGCAACGCACCGTGAGCCGCTGGTCACCGTATTCCGCTCTATTTCCGAAACCATGTTCAAAGTGACCCACATGGTGATGCGCTACGCGCCGGTTGGGGTGTTCGCGCTTATCGCAGTGACCGTGGCGAACTTTGGTTTTGCCTCCCTGTGGCCGCTGGCGAAGCTGGTGATCCTGGTGCACTTCGCCATTCTGTTCTTCGCGCTGGTGGTGCTGGGGATTGTGGCGCGCCTGTGCGGGCTGAGCATCTGGATCCTGATCCGTATCCTGAAGGATGAACTGATTCTGGCGTACTCCACCGCAAGCTCTGAGAGCGTGCTGCCGCGCATCATTGAGAAGATGGAGGCGTACGGCGCGCCAGCGTCGATAACGAGCTTCGTGGTGCCGACCGGCTACTCCTTTAACCTGGATGGCTCGACGTTGTATCAGAGTATTGCGGCGATCTTTATCGCGCAGCTGTACGGCATTGACCTGTCGCTGTGGCAGGAGATCGTACTGGTTCTGACGCTGATGGTGACCTCAAAGGGCATCGCAGGCGTGCCGGGCGTCTCCTTCGTGGTGCTGCTGGCGACGCTGGGCAGCGTGGGTATTCCGCTGGAAGGCCTGGCGTTCATCGCCGGTGTGGACCGTATCCTCGACATGGCGCGTACCGCGCTGAACGTGGTGGGTAACGCGCTGGCGGTGCTGGTTATCGCCAAGTGGGAACACAAATTCGACCGTAAAAAAGCGCTGGCGTATGAACGCGAGGTGCTGGGTCGTTTTGATAAGACGGCTGACCAGTAACATCCTAAGCCCGGTGGCGCTGCGCTTACCGGGCCTACGGGTTTTGTAGGCCGGGTAAGGCGAAGCCGCCACCCGGCACGTTATTCTCCGCTCAACGCATCAAACTCCTCACACCCCGTATCAAACCCTTCGGTACAGCTCAGGTTTAGCCAGTAGAGCGCTTTCTGCTTATTCGGCGTGATAAAGCCTTTCTCACCCTGCTGGAACAGCATTCCTGCCCAGTATTCCGCATAGCCCGTACGTGACAGGGACGAGCTGCGCTTAAACCATGACGCCGCCTGTACGTCATCCTGCGGCACCTCTACGCCGTTGGCATAAATCAGCCCCAGCAGCAGCTGCGCATCGACCGCCGAGTCGTTGTCGATATCTTCGGCCGCCGTTTGCAGGAGCTTGATGGCCTGAGGATAGTCGGTTTTACCCGCCTGCGTGTTCACCATAATACGCGCCAGCATAATCGTGCCGCGCTTGCTGCCGGCGATGGTGGCCTGCTGCGCCAGCGCTTTAGCCTGAGCGTAATCCCCCTGCGTAAAGAGGATCTGCGAGAGTAACCCCATGGCGTCGACATCACCGCCTTTCGCGGCTTTCTCGGCCCACAGCGCTGCCTGCTTTCTGTCACCGGAGCTGAAGTAGGTATCGGCGAGATAATACTGGGCGCGGGCATCGCCGGCTTCCGCCTGCTTCTGATACTGGCTGCCTATCTCATCCGCGCGGGCGAACGACGTAAAAAATAACAACAACAGAAAAATGGCTTTCATGGATTCTTATCATCTGGGTACACGCCGCGCAGTATAATCGCGGTAGCAAAAGAAAAAAATGGGTGCATTAAGACCTCAACATCCTACAAGCCGGGCGAAACCGTGGTTTCGCCCGTAGAGGTTAGCCTGCCACGCAGGCTAATTTCGCCGCCACCTCCTGATGTTCACTCTTTATTGAAAACTCGCACAGTCTACCGCGAGTAATAAAGGTAAATATCACTATCGTCAGGCAGATAATAAAGACGATGCCTAACGCAGTTTTTAATGGCGTCATGCCTTTTACTCCTTGTCAAAAAAAGAAGAAGAGGCTACTCTCAACCTGTTGGTAGTTGAGGGGTAGCCTCGGGTGAATGAAAATTTCCCGGGGCTTTCCACTTTCTGTCCCTCAACAATGCTCAAGACAGAAAGTCTTAAGCACCCGCCGCACATCTTATCCTTCTGAATTAAAATGCAAAGATGTAATTCTGTTCTGCGCGAATTACATTATTTTGCGAGTCGCTTTCCAGAATAATAATTTATATTTTTAATGTTTTAAGCGGAAATAAAAAGGGAGTGAATAACTCACTCCCTTTATTCAACGATTAATTAACGGCTTCAACCCATTGCGCTTTCACGCAGCCGTGCTTTCAGCTTGTTATATTCGTCGATCACATACTGTTCCGCCGCGTGCTGATCCGCAATCGGCTCAACGTTGACGGCGCAGTATTTATACTCCGGCGTTTTGGTTATCGGGCTGAGGTTCTCCGTCACCAGCTCGTTACAGGCACCAATCCACCACTGGTAGGTCATATAGACAGCCCCTTTGTTTGGACGGTCGCTGACCTGCGCGCGGGTAATGATGCGGCCTTTGCGCGAATTCACCCACACCAGCGCTTCATCCTCAATGCCGAGGCGCTCCGCATCGGCGGTGTTGATCTGCGCGTAGCCCGGTTCGTCCGCCAGCGCCGCCAGCGCGGCGCAGTTGCCGGTCATTGAACGGCAGGAGTAGTGGCCTACTTCACGAACGGTAGAGAGCACCATCGGGTACTCCTCGGTGAGTTTATCGATCGGCGCAACCCAGTCGCAGGTGAAGAACTGCGCCAGCCCGTTCGGGGTGTCAAATTTCTCTTTAAAGAGATACGACGTCCCCTGGTCGGCCTCCGACTCGTCCCGGCACGGCCACTGGATGTAGCCCAGCTCACCCATTTTTTCATAGGTTGCCCCATAAAAGTCCGGGCACAGATGCCGCAGCTCGTCCCAGATCTCCTGGGTGTTGTTGTAGTGCATCGGGTAGCCCATGCGGGTGGCGATTTCGCTGATGATCTGCCAGTCCGTTTTCAAATCCCACTTCGGCTCGACCGCCTTAAAGAAGCGCTGGAAGCCGCGGTCCGCCGCCGTATAGACGCCTTCATGCTCGCCCCAGGAGGTCGACGGGAGAATCACATCCGCCGCCGCCGCGGTTTTGGTCATGAAGATATCCTGGACAATCACCAGCTCCAGATCCTCAAAGCCTTTGCGCACCGCAGACAGCTCGGCGTCGGTCTGGAGCGGATCTTCACCCATGATGTAGGCCGCCCGCACTTCACCGTGCGCCGCGCGGTGCGGCAGCTCGCTGATGCGATAGCCGGTATGTGCCGGCAGGCTCTCCACGCCCCAGGCCTTCGCGAACTTCTCGCGGTTTTCCGGGTACTTCACGTACTGATAGCCCGGATACGTGTCCGGCAGCGCACCCATGTCGCAGGCACCCTGGACGTTATTCTGGCCGCGAACCGGGTTAACGCCGACGTGCGCTTTGCCCAGATTCCCGGTTAGCATCGCGAGGCTGGTCAGGGATCGCACGGTTTCCACGCCCTGGTAGAACTGGGTTACGCCCATGCCCCACAGGATGGCGGCGGTTTTCGCTCCGGCATACATCCGTGCCGCCTGGCGGATCTCCTGCGCGCTCACGCCGGTTATCGCTTCTACCGACTCCGGCGTGTAGCCTTCGACAATTTTCCGGTACTCTTCAAACCCTTCCGTACGCGTGGCGACAAACGCCTGGTCGTACAGGTTCTCCTCAATAATGACGTGCCCCATCGCATTCAACAGCGCGATATTCGAGCCGTTTTTCAGCGCAATGTGCATATCCGCAATGCGCGCGGTTTCGATTTTGCGCGGATCGCAGACGATAATTTTCGCCCCGTTCTGTTTAGCGCGAATCACGTGGTTCGCGACGATAGGGTGAGAATCCGCCGGGTTATAACCGAAGATAAACACCAGATCGGTGTTATCTATCTCGTTGATAGCATTACTCATTGCGCCGTTACCGACCGACTGGTGCAGACCTGCAACCGATGGGCCGTGTCAGACGCGAGCGCAGCAGTCGACGTTATTGGTACCAATAACGGCGCGCGCGAATTTTTGCATCACGTAGTTGGTTTCATTCCCGGTCCCGCGTGAGGAGCCGGTGGTCTGAATGGCATCCGGGCCATACTTGGCCTTAATGGCACTCAGGCGCGTGGCGATGTAATCCAGCGCCTCGTTCCAGGAGACGGCTTCCAGCTTGCCACCGCGCTCGCGGCGGATCATAGGGTTTTTCAGGCGCGGGGTGAGGATTTGTGTATCGTTAATAAAATCCCAGCCGTAATACCCCTTCAGGCACAGCGTGCCCTGGTTGGTTTTCCCCTGCGCGGCCTCCGCCCGGACGATTTTGCCGTTATCGACCACCAGGTGGATCTTGCAACCTGAGGCACAATAAGGGCAAACCGTGACGACTTTTTTCATCAGTCTGCTCCAGTTAATCAAATCTTTCGCACCGACTAATGCAGCTTCTATGCCATGTTTTTAGTGGGGTTACTTACCGACTTTACGGTGCATTCCCGGCGAAATCCCTGACGAAATGCAGACAATCGTCAAAATTGACGTGTCGAATGAGCGGCGGATGTGACATGGGTTGAATTTCCGTCACGGAAAAATTCATTTCACTGGAGCCGACGGCAGAATGGTTCAGACTTAACATAATCCCCTGACGGAAGCATATGATGAAACCGGCGATTCTGGTGGTTGATGACGATATGGCAGTGTGTGAACTGCTGCAGGATGTGCTGAGCGAGCACGTCTTTAGCGTGCTTGTCTGCCACAACGGCCAGGATGCGCTGCGGCAGGTCCAACGGGAGCCGGCTATCGCCCTTGTTCTGCTGGATATGATGCTGCCGGACATCAACGGCCTGCAGGTTTTGCTGCAGCTGCAAAAGCAGCGCCCGGCGCTACCGGTGATCATGTTAACCGGGCTGGGCAGTGAATCAGACGTGGTAGTGGGGCTGGAGATGGGGGCTGACGATTATATTGGCAAACCGTTTAATCCACGCGTGGTGGTGGCCCGCGTTAAGGCCGTGCTGCGTCGTACCGGAGCGCTGGCAGCCGAAGCGCCGATGCCACGTGCGGCGGGGATAACCTTCAACGACTGGACGCTGGACACCGCCCGCTGTGAACTGATTGATCCGCAGCGTAACGCCGTGCCACTGACTCAGGGTGAATATGGCCTGCTGCTGGCGCTCACGCAAAATGCCCGCCGGGTACTGAGCCGCGAGCAGCTGCTTGAGCTCACCCACAGCGAAAGTACCGAGGTATTCGACCGCACGATTGACGTGTTGATCATGCGCCTGCGGCGAAAAATCGAGGTCAACCCGCATCAGCCTAAGCTCATCAAAACCATGCGCGGTCTGGGCTATGTTTTTGCCGCCGATGTGTCTCATAGCGAGAAAGCGGCCTAAGTATTCTCTTTAATAAACAGCTGCAGCTCGGCCAGCGTTTTTGCGCCGTCAATCGCATTGGCCGCCAGCAGGCTGGCCCGCGCGCAGGCGTGCGCCAGATAAATACTTTCTGTCAGCGGCAGCGATTCATGGCAGCCGTATAAAAAGCCCGCGCAAAACGCGTCGCCCGCGCCGACGCTGCCGATAATCTCGTTCTGCTCCAGCTTCCACGACGGAACCCATCGGCCTCCTTCTCCCGGTGTTTCACCCCATGCCCCTTCCGGGCAGTGGATTACCACCCGCTGACGAACGCCTGCCGCCAGCAGCTGCGCCGCGGCATCGGCGATATGGGCGATGTTCAGGGCATCGTTGCCGTCGCGCATCTCCAGCCCGCTAAACTCACCGGCCTCGAGTTCATTAATCACCAGATAATCCAGATGGCGCAGGGCAGGGAGTACCAGCGGCTGATAGCGCGGGTCGCCCTTGCGGGACACCAGGTCAAGGGAGGTTTCATACCCCTGCTCGCGCATCTGCGCCAGCAGCCGCGCGCTGCGGGTGCCAAACTCGTCATCCGGCATATCCAGGCTGTCGAGCAGCAGCAGGTAGCCGAGATGGAAGATCTTCATCGATCCATCGAGACGATCGAAGGCGGGAAGATCCAGCAGACGGTTGGCGCCCGGCGAGTGGAAAAAGGTGCGCTGCCCGCTGGGATCGGTCATCACCTGCGACATGGAGGTTGGGGCGAAGGTGGTGCGCTGCACGCGCTGGCGGTTGACGTGGTACTGGTCGAGCATCGCCAGAATGTAATCCCCGTCGCCGTCTTCCCCGATCAGCCCCACCGCCTGCAGCGGCAGGCCGGCGTGCATTTTCGCCAGCGTCAGCAGCACGTTGAGCGGCGCGCCGCCGGTTGAGCGTTCGCTGTGGGTGATTTCCGCCAGCCAGCCGCGCTCCGGCCACTGCACGATCTGGTGAACGTGATCCACCAGCATATTGCCTGCGGCGATGATGCCTTTGCGTTCCATTATGCCTGCCCCGCGCTGCCGAAGATGCGCATCTGCTCGGCGACCGTATCGGTTATCGCCTCTTCTATCCCCAGCAGCAGTTCGGCAAACTCATCGTACAGCGGCTGGCGGTTCGCCATACGCTGCTCAACGGCGGCGAGCGCGGCCTGCGACATGCCGGTGTAGAAGTTGATTTTATGAATGCCCAGCTCGATGGCGCGGCGGAAGTCTGCATCGCTAATCCCGGAGCCGCCGTGCAGCACCAGCGGCAGCCCCGTCTGCTGACGAATGGCGTCCAGGCGCGGGAAATCGAGCTTCGGCTCGCCTTTGTATTTGCCGTGCGCGTTGCCGATGGCGACCGCCAGCGCGTCGATGCCGGTCTTATCGACAAACTCCCGCGCCAGCTGCGGGTCGGTAAAGAACGCTTCATCCGCATGTCCGTACAGCGCGCCGCCTTCATCCCCGCCGACCGCGCCCAGCTCCGCCTCCACCGAGACGCCCACCGCGTGGCACATCTTCACTACTTCCCGGGTCTGGCGAATGTTCTCCTCGTAGCTCAGCGTCGAGCCGTCGAACATCACCGAGCTAAACCCCAGGCGCAGGGCGCGCACGACGGCCTCGAAATGCAGGCCGTGGTCGAGATTCAGCACTACGGGAATATCATGACGGGCGGCTTCGAACTTGACCGCTTCGACCAGCGAATCCAGGGAAACATACTTAAAGTGCACTTCGGCGATGTTGATGATAAACGGCGAGCGTTCCTGCTTTGCGGCGGCAAACAGCGCGCGCAGGAAATGGGAGTCGAGCACGTTGAACGCGCCCAACGCGTAGCGGTGTTTCCTGGCGTGCTCAAGACCGTCGGCAAGAGAAATCAGTGGCATCATTCACTCCTTATCTCCGAAACAGGTTGTACTCGTTGCACAGCACCAGCACCGCCGGTTCGTCTTCTTCGATGTTGTTATAGCGGGCAACGGGCTGCAAAAAGTGGTTGTCGTGCTCGTCGTCATTCACCGACGACACTTCGCCCACCAGCACGTCGCCAAAGCCGCGTTCGCCCCAGAAGCTGTGATACAGGCCGGGCGTGAGACAGATGCTTTCCCCTGGTGTGAGGCGCAGCTGGCTGCCGGGAGCGTGGGTTTGCCGACAGCCGTCAATCGTGACGGTCACGTCGGTGTTTTCGGTCTCCTCATGCATCCCGGCATTCCATAACTCAATGATCAGGTTCCCGCCGCCCCGGTTAATGATGTCCTCCCGCTTGCGCCAGTGAAAATGCATCGGCGTCACCTGGCCGTCGCGCACGTGCATGATTTTTTCGGCGTAGCATTTCTTATACGGCACGCCGTTGGGGGAGCCGTTGCGCAGGGTAAACAGCGTCAGACCCTGTGCGGCAAAGCTGTTGCCGCCGAAAGCGGTCACGTCCCAGCCGAGCTTGAGGTCAAACACTTCCTGCCACGCGGCCTGGTCAAGCTGCTGCCATTTGGTTGGTGGAAAGCTGGCAAACGGCGGGAGATGCACGTCGTGCATGGAAAAGAACTGCCGCGTGTGGCCGAGGATTTCATTGATGTCGGAGCGTTTCATGGGGACTCCTTGAAAACAGTTCCCTCTCCCTGTGGGAGAGGGAAAAGGATCATTTAACCGTCCACCCCTTATACGTGCCGACGTTCTTTTTATCGATCATCGTCACCGGGATCAGCACAGGCGCTTTCGGCGCAGGTTTGCCCTGCAGAATGTCATAGCCGATCTCCACCGCCTTCGCCGCCATCACCTGCGGATCCTGCGCCGGGGTCGCCACAAACAGGGAGTTTTCGCGCTTCAGCGCCTCTTCACCGTCCGGGGAACCGTCCACGCCGACGATAAAGAACTCGTTGCGCTGGGCCTGTTTCGCCGCCAGATCGGCGCCGATCGCGGTCGGATCGTTAATCGCGAATACGCCGTCGATCTTCGGATTGGCCGCCAGCAGAGAGGTCATCACTTCCAGCCCGCCTTCACGACTGCCTTTGGCATTCTGGTTGTCCGAGAGCACCTTGATGTCCGGATGTTTTTTGAATTCCGTCTGGCAGCCTTCGACGCGGTTCTGCACCGCAGAGACCGGCGGTCCGTTGATGATCACCACGTTGCCTTTGCCTTTCAGGCGGTCGGTAATGTACTTACAGGCCATTTCCCCCGCCTGGGTATTATCGGAGGTGATGGTCGCATCGGCCCCTTCCGCCGCCACGTCCACCGCCACGACCACGATCCCCGCTTCTTTGGCCCGTTTCACCGCCGGGCCGATCCCTTTGGAATCCGCAGCGTTGAGGATGATCATGTCCACCTTCGCGGCGATGAAGTTATCGATCTGCGACACCTGCTGGCCCAGATCGTAACCGCTGGAAACCAGCGTCACCTTGACGTTATCGCCAGCCAGCTTGCGTGCTTCCAGCTCGGCACCTTTGGTGATCTGCACGAAGAACGGGTTAGCCAGGTCGCCCACCGTCACGCCGATGGACTTCAGATCTTTTGCCTGCGCAAACGGCGTTGCGGCCAGCAGCGCGCCAGCACAGAGCGCGGTCACTAAGGGTTTCAAACGCATCTTGTCTTCCTCGCTTGTAGGGTATTGTTGTTATGCACTTTGATGATGTCGGGTACGGTATTTGTCGATCAGCACCGCTATGATGATCACCGCCCCTTTGATCACCAGCTGCCAGAAGTAGGAGACGCCCATCAGCGTCATGCCGTTGTTGAGGGTGGCGATGATCAGCGCCCCCACCAGCGTGCCGGTGATCGTGCCGATCCCACCGACGAAGCTGGTGCCTCCGAGGATCACCGCCGCAATCGCATCCAACTCGTAACCCGTGCCGAGGTTGCCGTTGGCGCTGTAGAGGCGCGAGGCGCTCATCACCCCGCCGAGGCCGGAGAGCAGGCCGCTCATGCCGTAGACAAACAGCAGCACCAGCCAGACCTTGATGCCGGTTAAGCGCGCCGCCTGCATGTTGCCGCCGACCGCGTAGATATGAACGCCGAGCGTGGTGCGGCGCAGGATGAACCAGCAGATAGCAATGACCGCCAGGGCAATGACTACGAGCCACGGAATCGGGCCGAGGTAGTTATTGCCGATCCACTCGAAGCTGATGCTGGAGTTGATCACCGTGGTGCCGTCCGCCAGCAGATACGCCGCGCCGCGCAGCGCAGTATAGGTACCGAGCGTGACGATAAACGGCGGCAGCCCGGCGAAGGCCACCAGCGCGCCGTTGAACAGCCCCAGCACCATGCCGAGCATCAGCGCCGCCGGAATGGAGAGCATCGCGAATTCAGGAATAAGCGAGACCACCATCGCCGCCACCGCCGTGGTGCCGAGAATCGAGCCCACGGAGAGGTCAATCCCGCCTGTCAGGATGATGAAGGTCATCCCCGCCGCCAGCACGATGTTGATCGACGCCTGACGGGTAATGTTGAGCAGGTTACTTTCGGTAAAGAAGTTCGGGGCGATAAAGCCAAATACCGCCACAATCAGGATTAAAATCGGCAAAATGCCGACCGTTTGCATCAGATCGCTCATCAGCATTTTTTTGGCGGAGGCGGATTTCGCCACCTGCTGCGGATGGGTTGGAGTTGTCATGATTGCACCGCCTGATGATGTGTGTCGTTCACGCCGGTTGCCAGCGTCATAATATTTTCCTGAGAGATGTCGCGCCCGTGCAGTTCACCCGCAATGCTGCCTTCCCGCATTACGTACACCCGGTCGCTCATGCCTACCACTTCCGGCAGCTCGCTGGAGATCATCAGAATCGCCACCCCCTTGCGCGCCATCTGGTTCATGATGCGGTAGATCTCGCTTTTGGCACCGACGTCCACCCCGCGCGTGGGTTCGTCGAGAATCAGAATGCGCGGGCCAATCGCCACCCAGCGGGAGATCAGCAGCTTTTGCTGGTTGCCGCCGGAGAGCCCGCCCGCGCGCACCTGAGAATGGGGCACGCGGATGTTAAGCAGGGCGATAGCGTCATCGGAAATGGACTGGGCTTTTTTGCGGTTAAGCATGCCGAAGGTGGCGTCGCGCTCCAGCGTCGCCATGGTGATGTTCTCCTGCGCCGCCAGCTCCAGAAACAGCCCCTGCTCCTTGCGGTTCTCGGTGAGAAAACCAATCCCGTTTTCAATGGCCGCGCGCGGGGAGTGGATCACCACCGGCTCGCCGTCCACCTCAATCATCCCGCCGGTGGCCTTGCGCACGCCGAAAATCAACTGCGCCAGCTCGGAGCGTCCGGCCCCGACCAGCCCCGCCAGTCCGACGATTTCACCGGAGCGCACCTGCAGGCTGCATGGCTGCACTTTTTTACCGTCGGTGAGATGGTGCACGTTGAGACGCGGGCTGCCGAGAGGGATATCGCGCTCTTTGTTGAACAGATCGCTGAGCGGGCGGCCCACCATCATCTTCACCAGTTCAGACGCGTTCAGCTTGTCGCGCGTCAGGCTGCCGACGTACTGCCCGTCGCGCAGAACGCTCACGCGGTCAGAGAGTTCATACACTTCCGCCATGCGGTGGCTGATATAGATAATCGCCATGCCTTCATCGCGCAGGCGCAAAATCAGTTCGAACAGGCGGTGGGTTTCGCGGGAGGAGAGGGCGGCGGTGGGTTCGTCCATCACCAGGATGCGGCTGTTGCGGTGCAGCGCGCGGGCGATTTCCACCTGCTGCTGCTCGGCGATGGTCAGCTTCATCACCAGGTCGGTGGCGCTGAACTGCGCGCCGAGACGGTCAATCACCGCCTGCGCCTGGGCGGCCATCTCCTTGCGCTGCACCAGCCCGCCGCGCGACAGCTCGCTGCCGAGGAAGATATTTTCCGCGACGGTCAAATTGGGGGCGAGCTGCATCTCCTGGTAAATCAGGGTAATGCCTGCGGCCAGCGCGTCCTTCGGCCCTTTAATGTGAAACGGCTGGCCGTCGATCAGGATCTCGCCGCCGGTGGCGGTATAGGCCCCCGCGAGGATCTTCATCAGCGTGCTTTTTCCCGCGCCGTTTTCCCCCATCAGCGCGTGGATCTCACCGGGGAAGACCGTCAAATCCACGCCCTTGAGCGCGTGGAAATTGCCAAAGGTTTTGGCAATGTGGCGCATCTCTAAAACCGGGGTTCTGCTCATGGCGGATCTCCTGTGAATGTCGATATCTGCACTTCATCACAGGTGCGTAAATGCAAAATGTCAGAAGCTGTTCATATTTGTCATAGTTATGAATAGCGAATGTGGATCACAGTTACGGAGTCAACATGCCTTCACGCCCCCCGTTCTTCTCCAGCGCCCGCGGTCGCCTGCTGATATTTAACCTGCTGGTGGTCGCCGTCACGCTGATGGTGAGCGGCGTGGCGGTGCTCGGCTTTCGTCATGCCAGCCAGATCCAGGAGCAGGTCCAACAGCAAACGCTGGACGACATGACCGGGAGCATGAACCTCGCGCGCGACACGGCCAACGTGGCAACGGCGGCGGTGCGGCTTTCGCAGGTGGTAGGGGCGCTGGAGTACAAAGGCGAGGCCGAGCGGCTGAAGCAGATGCAAACGGCGCTGCGCCGCTCGCTGGAACAGCTGGCGGATGCCCCGCTGGCGCAGCAGGAGCCGGCGCTGGTGGCGCGGATTATTCGCAGAAGCAATGAATTACAGCAAAGCGTAACGGGGATGCTGGAGCGTGGGCAAAAGCGGCATCTTGAGCGTAACGCGCTGCTGAGCTCGCTCTATCAAAGCCAGAGCTATTTACGCCATCTTCAGGACATCAACCGCCGCTTCGGCAGCAACGTGCCGGACGCGCGGCAGCTGATGGAGATGGATCGGCTGATCGTGGCCGCGATTGATACACCTTCGCCGCGTGCTACCGTTCAGCAGCTGGACGCCGTGACCGCCACGCTGCCCCGAAGCGCCATACAGCCGGTCGTGGAGGGCGTTCTGCCCGATTTTAACGCCGAGCTGCGCAAGCTTGCCCCGCTGTCGAAGCAGCTGGAGGAGAGCGATCTGTCCATCAGCTGGTATATGTTCCACATTAAGGCGCTGGTGGCGATCCTTAATAGCGATATTAATCAGTACGTTGAGCAGGTGGCGCAGGCTTCCCGGCTTCGCACGGCCCAGAGCCATCACGAGTTGCAATCCATCAGCGTGTTTATCAGCATCTTCGCCGTGCTGGCGCTGATCATCACCGGCTGCGCCTGCTGGTATATCTACCGCAATCTGGGCTCCAACCTGACGGCCATCTCCCGGGCGATGTCGCGACTTGCCCACGGTGAACAGGATGTTTCTGTTCCTGCGCTGCAGCGGCGCGACGAGCTGGGCGAGCTGGCGCGCGCGTTTAACGTTTTTGCCCGCAACACCGCCTCGCTTGAGCACACCACGCGTCTGCTGAAAGAGAAAACCACGCAGATGGAGATCGACCGCATCGAGCGTCAGGGGCTGGAAGAGGCGCTGCTGCACAGCCAGAAGATGAAGGCCGTCGGACAGCTGACCGGCGGGTTGGCGCATGATTTTAACAACCTGCTGGCGGTGATCATCGGCAGCCTTGAGCTGACAGACCCCGAATCAAACGACGCGCCGCGCATTACCCGTGCGCTGAAGGCTGCCGAACGCGGCGCGCTGCTGACCCAGCGGCTGCTGGCGTTTTCCCGCAAACAGTCCCTGACGCCGCATGCAGTAGAGATGCTGCCCCTGCTGGAAAACCTTCGGGAACTGATGCGCCACTCGCTGCCCGCCACGCTTACTCTGGAGATTGAAGCGCAAACTCCGGCATGGCCCGCGTGGATTGATGTCAGCCAGCTGGAAAACGCCATTATCAACCTGGTGATGAACGCCCGGGATGCGATGGAAGGCCAGAGCGGGGCGATCAAAATTCGCACCTGGAACCAGCGCGTGACCCGCAGCGACGGACGCAGGCAGGATATGGTGGCGCTGGAGGTCATTGACCGCGGCAGCGGCATGTCGCAGGAGGTGAAATCCCGGGTTTTTGAACCGTTCTTCACCACCAAGCAGACCGGAAGCGGAAGCGGGCTGGGCCTGTCGATGGTGTACGGTTTTGTGCGTCAGTCCGGGGGGCGGGTAGAGATCGAAAGCGCGCCGGGACAAGGAACGACCGTGCGGCTCCACCTCCCGCGCTCGACGCTGCCCGCCGTTTCGGAGGATGAAGCGCTGGCTGCCACAACGTCCGTGGATAACGAGCGGCTTGTACTGGTGCTGGAAGATGAGGCGGACGTTCGCCAGACCCTGTGCGAACAGCTGCATCAGCTTGGCTACCTGACGCTCGAAGCGGACAGCGGCGAACAGGCCCTGAACATGCTGGCGGCGTCGCCGGATATTGGCATGTTTATCAGCGATCTGATGCTGCCCGGAAGCCTGAGCGGAGCCGAGGTGATTAACCATGTGCGCAGCCATTATCCGCAGCTTCCGGTGCTGCTGATCAGCGGGCAGGATTTGCGCCCGGCGCATAACCCGCAACTGCCGGACGTTCCGTTACTGCGTAAGCCGTTTACCCGCCAGCAGCTGGCGCAGGTGCTGCGGAAGGTGATGGTAATTTGAGATTCCTCCGCTACCCCGGTTCCCAGCCATTCATTACCGTAAGACCAGTTCCCCTGCGAGTCTGGCCTTATGAAACGTTACTCTACCGTCCTGTTATTTGGTCTGCTGACTTTAACCAGCCAACTGGCGCATGCCGATGTGATTGATGACGCCATTGGCAACATTCAGCAGGCGATCAACGATGCCTACAACCCCAGCAGCAGCCGTAATGACGATGACGACGATCGTTACGACCGCAGCCGTCAAATCGACAGCCGACAGTACGACGATCGTCGTCGGCAGCTCGAAGACAGACGCCGCCGCTTAGACGAGCGTCAGCGCCAGCTGGATGACGACAGGAGTCGGTTAGAAGAGGACGAGCGCAGGTTGGAAGACGATTACGATCGCGGCTAAGTGCGGCCTGTTGCCCTCACCCCAACCCTCTCCCACGGGAGAGGGAGAAAACCTAATCCAGCACAAGTACCATCCCGTCATATCCCGCTTCAATGCCGTCCGGCAGCGGGTTATCCATCATCCATGCGTCAAACTGATGGCTAATGTGCGTCAGGATCACCTGCGGACAGCCAATCACCTCGTTCAGGGCAATCACCGTATTTAAATCACTGTGGTTGCGCGGCGTCTCCGGACGCGGTTCATGGCTGCAGTCGATGATTATCGCCTGTGGCTGATTGTTGAGCAGAAACGTCACCGTTTTATCCGGCAGCCCGGCGGTATCAGAAAGCCACGCCACGCGGCTATGGGCCGATTCCAGCAGATACCCGAAGGTCAGTTTTGAATGGTTGAGCGGCAGCGGCGTGACCCGCAGCCCCTGCAGCTCAAACATCACGAACGGCTCGACCGTGTGGCTGAAATCCAGAATGCCGGGGTGTTTAAACAGATCGTCACAGCCTGCGTCGTCCGGCGGGCCGTACACCGGGATGGTCGCGCCCACGCCCCAGCGCAGGGGGAACAGCCCCTGGACGTGATCCATATGATAGTGCGTGAGTAAAAACTGCTGGAAACTGCCCGCCGGCCAGTCGTCCATCAGGTGCGGAATGCCCGCATCCAGCAGGGTGACTGCATCGTTGAATTTGACCACCGCGCTACAGGGGCGACGGCGATAGTTGTCCTGCAAACGCGCCCTGCGACACGCCGCGCAGTCGCAGCCAAAGACCGGGACCAACTGCGCGCTTCCGGTTCCCGTTAACGTGATGGTCAGACTCATAACGCACCTCTACAGCGGTTTGGTGAATCGAAAATGGCTCTGCGTATATCCCTCACGAACGTAAAAGCGGTGGGCGTCCGTGCGCTTCACGCTGGTGGAGAGTTCGGTCAACTCCGCGCCCGCCTCTCGTGCTACGTCTTCCGCCCAGGCCAGCAGCTGGCTGCCAATCTTTAACCCGCGCGCCTGCGGCATCACCACCAGCTCCTGGATCTCGCCGATCCAGCGGGCATGATGCAGGTGAAACTGCATGTGCAGGCCGATCATGCCGACGACCTGTCCGTCCAGCTCGGCAAGCTGGTAGCGCATGTTGTGATCCTGAAGGTTGGCCAGAAATCCGGCGTGAAACGCCTGGTGATCGAACTCTGCCTGCTTCAGTTCACAGATCAGGGCGTAAACAATTTGCGCGTCGTCGGCGGTGGCGGGGCGAAGCTGGCAGTCAGGCATGCTGTCTCTCCTTCTGGCGAATAAGCGATAAAAAGGTCTCGACTGACTGTAGCAAACTTCCGTCGTTATTGAGGACGTGACAGCCCGACGGAGTGTAGCGCGCCGCACGTTCCAGCCGCTGGTCGATCTCACGTGCATTTTCGCGCCCCCGGCTTTGCAGGCGGCTGCGCAGAATATCCGGAGAAACCTGCAGGCAGACCGGCAGCAGCGCCGCTTCGTACCGGGCTTTGGCCTGCGGCAGATGTGCGCGCGAGCCGTTAACCAGCACGTCAAAGCCCGCGTGCAGCCAGAGGTCGATCTCGATGCCGACGCCGTAATAAAAGCCGTTCGCGTGCCAGCTCAGCGCCAGCAGATTTTGCCCGGCGCGGGTAAAAAACTCCTGCTCGCTCAGGGCGATATGGTTTTCACTGCCAGCGTTCGCCGCGCGGGTAATGTAGCGGTGCGCCACCAGCAGCTGTGAATGTTCCCGCTGCCGTAACGCCGACAGCAGGCTGTCTTTTCCCGAGCCGGACGGGCCCATTAACCAGATGAGTCTTCCCATCAGAACACCCTTTTTCCCTGACGCCAGACGTGGTCGATATGAACGTGCTCGCCCTTGCGGTGCGCCAGCACCAGGTCTGCCCGTTTGCCTTCGGCAATCTCACCGCGGTCGTGAAGGTTGAGCGCGCTGGCCGGGTTTTTCGTCACCAGTCGAATCGCCTGCGGCAGCGTAAAGCGGTTGTCCTCGTCTTCTGCAACGCGGAAGGCCGCGTCCAGCAGGCTGGCGGGGTAGTAGTCAGACGAGAGGATATCCAGCAGGCCGAGGGAAGCGAGTTTGCTTGCCGCCACGTTGCCGGAGTGCGATCCGCCGCGCACGATGTTCGGCGCGCCCATCAGCACGTTCATGCCGTGTTTGCGGGAGGCTTCAGCCGCTTCGAACGTGGTGGGAAATTCGGCGATCACGCTGCCAAGCTGGTGGGATTCGCGCACGTGATCGTGCGTGGCGTCGTCATGGCTGGCCAGCGCAATGTTGCGGTCGCGGCACATCGCGGCAATGGAGAGACGGTTCGGCTGCGACCATTGTGCCGCAAGCGCCAGCTGCTCTTCTTCGTAGCGCGCCATCTCCGCGTCGTTGAGCGAGTATTTGCCCTGATAGTATTCACGGTACTTTTCAATGTTGGCGAACTGGCGCTGCCCCGGGGAGTGATCCATCAGGGAGACCAGCGAGACCGGCTCGCGCCCGACCAGCTTTTCAAACAGCGGCAGGGTGGTGTGATGCGGCAGCTCGCAGCGCAGGTGCAGGCGGTGCTCGGCGCGGTTGAGGCCGCGCTTTTGCGTCTCCTCCACGGCGTTGATCATCCTTTCCAGATTTTCCAGACGATCGCCGCCGTCGCGCACGTCGCCGATCGCCACCGCGTCCAGCACCGTGGTGATGCCGCTGGCGACCATCAGCGCGTCGTGGCTGCTCATCGCCGAATGGGCGGGCCAGTCCACCTTCGGGCGCGGGGTGAAGAATTTATCCAGATTATCGGTATGTAGCTCAATCAGCCCCGGCAGCAGCCAGCCGCCTTCGCCGTCCATCGCTTCAGGAGAACGGCTTTGGGTTTCGGCAAAGGCGCGGATGACGCCGTCCTGGATTTCAACCGAACCCTTCACGACCTCATTTTCCAGCACCAGCCTGACATTATTGATAATCATGCGTTTGTCCCCATCGGGTGCAGCCTGTCCGCTACGCGATTGCGGACGGCGTCGTCGTGGAAGATCCCGACGATCGCCGCCCCGCGCGCTTTGGCCTGTTCGATCAGTGCTATCACCGCTGCGCTGTTTTTAGCGTCGAGCGAGGCGGTGGGTTCATCCAGCAGTAAAATCGGATAGTCGACGATAAACCCGCGCGCGATATTCACGCGCTGCTGCTCGCCGCCGGAAAAGGTCGACGGGGCGAGGTGCCACAGGCGCTCCGGCACGTTGAGGCGCGTCAGCAGGCTGGCGGCCCTGGCGGCGCAGGTTTCGCGCGGCACGCCGAGATCCAGCAGGGGCTGCATCACCACGTCCAGGGCGGAGATCCGCGGGATCACCCGCAGGAACTGGCTGACCCAGCCGATCGTTGAGCGGCGCACTTCCAGCACCTTGCGCGCCGGGGCCTGAACCAGATCGACCCACTCTTCGTTATGGCGGATGTGGATGTGGCCTTCGTCCGGTAAATAGTTGGCGTACAGGGAGCGCAGCAGGGTCGATTTACCGCTGCCGGAGTGGCCGTGCAGCACCACGCATTCACCCTGACTCACCTCTAGCGAGGCGTTTTGCAGCACCGGCAGGCGCACGCCATTTTGCTGGTGGAGCACAAAGGTCTTACTGACATTTTCAACGTGGATCATGTTGGCCTCTCAATTCTGTAATACCGAGGACACCAGCAGCTGGGTGTACGGATGATGTGGATCGTCGAGCACGCGATCGGTCAGCCCACTTTCCACCACCTGACCCTGCTTCATCACCAGCAGGCGGTCCGCCAGCAGGCGCGCAACGCCCAGATCGTGGGTGACAATCACCACCGCCAGGTTCAGCTCCACCACCAGGCCGCGCAGCAGGTCGAGCAGGCGGGCCTGCACGGAGACGTCCAGCCCGCCGGTGGGTTCATCCATAAACACCAGCTTTGGATGGGTGACCAGATTGCGGGCAATTTGCAAACGCTGCTGCATACCGCCGGAAAAGGTGGTTGGCAGGTCGTCAAGGCGCGAGGCGGGGATCTCCACCTCCTCCAGCCAGTGCTGTGCGGTGGCGCGGATGTTGCCGTAGTGGCGCGCGCCGGTGGCCATCAGCCGTTCGCCGATATTGCCTCCCGCCGACACCTGACGGCGCAGGCCGTCCATCGGGTGCTGATGCACCACGCCCCACTCGGTGCGCAGCAGGCGACGGCGCTCGGCCTCGCTTATGTCGTAGAGGGAGCGTCCCTGATACAGGATCTCGCCGTGTTGCGGCGTCAGGCGCGCGGAGATGGACTTCAGCAGGGTGGTTTTACCGGAGCCGGACTCGCCGACAATGCCCAGCACTTCGCCCGGCCACAGCTCAAACGACACGTCGCTGAAGCCTTTTCCCGGCGCATAAAGGTGGGTCAGGTTATTAACCGAAAGCAGCGGTTTCATTGGCCGTTCGCCTCGCTCTGTTGGCGGCAGTAATCGGTGTCGGAGCAGACAAACATCCGTTTGCCCGTATCGTCCAGCACCACTTCATCGAGATAGCTGTGTTTGGATCCGCAGATGGCGCACGGCTCGTCCCACTCCTGCACCGTAAACGGGTGATCGTCGAAATCCAGGCTTTCGACACGCGTATACGGCGGCACGGCGTAGATGCGTTTTTCACGTCCGGCACCAAAGAGCTGCAGGGCAGGCATCATGTCCATCTTCGGATTGTCGAATTTTGGGATTGGCGACGGGTCCATCACGTAGCGCCCGTTGACCTTCACCGGGTAGGCGTAGGTGGTGGCGATATGGCCGAAGCGGGCGATGTCTTCATACAGTTTGACCTGCATGATCCCGTACTCTTCCAGCGCGTGCATGATGCGGGTCTCGGTTTCGCGCGGCTCGATAAAGCGCAGCGGCTCCGGGATCGGCACCTGGAAAATCAGAATCTGATCTTCCGTCAGCGGAGTCTCCGGAATGCGGTGGCGGGTCTGGATCAGCGTCGCGTCTTCGGTTTTTTCGGTGGTGTTGACGCCCGTCACGCGCTTAAAGAAGTTGCGGATCGACACGGCGTTGGTGGTATCGTCCGCGCCCTGGTCGATAACCTTCAGCACGTCCGCTTCGCCAATCACGCTGGCGGTGATCTGAATGCCGCCCGTGCCCCAGCCGTACGGCATCGGCATTTCACGGCCACCAAACGGCACCTGATAGCCGGGGATCGCCACTGCCTTAAGGATGGCGCGGCGGATCATGCGTTTAGTTTGCTCATCCAGATAGGCAAAGTTGTAGCCGCTTAAGTTAGCCATTGGCGCGCTCCCGTTGCAGGCGTTTCAGCAGTTCCAGTTCGGCCTGGAAATCGACGTAGTGCGGCAGCTTGAGATGCGAGACAAAGCCTGCGGCCTCGACGTTGTCCGCGTGCGCCAGTACGAACTCTTCGTCCTGCGCCGGACCGGCAATGTGCTCGCCGTAGTCCGGCGCCTGCAGGGCGCGGTCAACCAGCGCCATCGCCATCGCCTTGCGCTCGCCGAGGCCAAACACCAGCCCGTAGCCGCGGGTAAAATGCGGGTCTTCATTCTCTGGCGCGACGAAACCGTTGACCATTTCGCACTCGGTCATCAGCAGTTCGCCGACGTTCACCGCAAAACCCAGCTCTTCCGGCACGATTTCGACGTCGAGATAGCCGCTGCGGATTTCTGCCGCGAACGGGTGGTTGCGCCCGTAGCCGCGCTGTGTGGAGTAGGCCAGCGCCAGCAGATACCCTTCGTCGCCGCGCATCAGCTGTTGCAGACGGGACGAGCGTGAGCACGGGTAGACCGGCGGCGTGCGGGTGACGTCGTCCGGCGTGGCGCCAGTGTCTTCTTCCGCTTTCGCCAGCCCCTGGTTTGCCAGCAGGCTGAAGACGTGCAGAGACGGTTCCTGTTCGACGTCTGAAGTGCTGAGCGTTGGGGCTTCGCCGTTCGCCAGCAGCGTGAAGTCCAGCAGACGATGGGTGTAGTCGTAGGTAGGGCCAAGCAGCTGGCCGCCGGGAATGTCTTTATAAACGGCAGAGATTCGGCGCTCTAGGCGCATTTCCGCCGTGTTCACCGGCTCGCTGACTGCCAGACGGGGAACGGTGGTGCGCCAGGCGCGCAGCAGGAAGATGGCTTCCACGTTATCGCCGCTGGCCTGCTTCAGCGCCAGCGCTGCAAGCTCGCGGTCAGCAACGCCGCCCTCGGTCATCACGCGGTCAACCGCGAGGTTAAGCTGTTGCTCAATCTGGGCGACGCTCAGCTCGGGAAGCTGTTCATCGCCCCGGCGTCTGTGCTCCTGTAAGGCATGAGCGGCGGCGATCGCCTTTTCGCCTCCTTTGACGGCTACGTACATCAGCACACCTCCACGTGGGTAGTCCGCGGGATTGCCAGCAGGCGCTCGCCGCAGGTCAGGATCAGGTCAATGCCGAGCGGGAACGGGTGCGGGCGCTCGGTCAGCTCATGGATGATGCACTCCGGTAGCTGAGGCGCGACCATCCGCTCGTCGGCGATGCCTGCGCCCGTCAGGCGAAGCATGCGGCCACCGCTCAGGCTGGAGACCTGCAAAATCAGCGTGGCGCTGGTTTCCGGTGCGACGGCGCTGCCTTCGCTCAGGGCGTTAAGCTGTTCATGGCTGATCTGTTCGTCGGCGACGGCAAAGACTGCCTGCTGGGGCTGATCGACCAGCGGCGCGCTGGTGTGAAAGCGCAGGTTCTGGCTGGCGATATCGTTCAGCAATGCGCCTGACAGCCATACCGGGGTGTCGTTGTCCGCCAGCGTCAGCAGCACGCTGGTGGAGGCGAGGTTGAGCGGCAGCCAGCCCTGCGAGAGCTGGTGCAAGGAGACAATCACCCCCGGCTCGCTCATGGCCTTCAGCAGGCGACGGAAACTCTGTTGGGCATCCTGGACGGCCAGGGTAAAAGCAGGTTGAAGCGTCATGCGTTGTCTCCGCGAACGAGCGTAAAGAAGTCGACCCGGCTGGTGTTCACTTCGGCC
This sequence comes from Enterobacter cloacae complex sp. P14RS, assembly GCF_014895895.1. Taxonomy (NCBI): domain Bacteria; kingdom Pseudomonadati; phylum Pseudomonadota; class Gammaproteobacteria; order Enterobacterales; family Enterobacteriaceae; genus Enterobacter; species Enterobacter cloacae complex sp. P14RS. Next base: position 13,007 of record NZ_JADBQM010000023.1, on the reverse strand, counting down.
TGACGCGCGGCAAGGCGTGCGGCGCGGTCGGCTTCCAGCGGGGCAATAAGGGTTTCCATTAACGTCTGGAAATGCGGGTGTTCCTGTAAAAGCGCGTCGATCACCGCGCAGCGCTCGGCGTGCGTTTTGTCTCGCCCAAGTACGTAGCTATAACCCAGCGTGCCGCTGTTAAGGCGGATAGCCGCGCGGGTGAGGGTGGCATCGCCGGCGAAGAAGCGCTCGCCGGTGCCGCCCATGCGTGCCTGGATCTGCACCAGGCCGATCTCCGGCGCGCGGATCGTGTCGTAGTCCGGCGTCAGGCCGAGTGCGTTCATGCGGGCGGCCAGCGCAGCAGGCTGGCTATGGGCCAGCACGCGCATCCAGCGCTGTCGGGTGGAGGTGTCGAAGTGCATTCAGTGCTCCATGGTGAATTCAATCATGTCGGCGCGGGTCAGGCTGACGGAGTATTCCGTCGCGTTGATCTCGCCGTCACGGTGGTTGAGGGTGCGCACGCAGAGCAGCGGGGCCATATTGGGGATCTCCAGCACCTTGCTCTCTTTCGCCTGCGCGCGGCGGGCGCTGATGCGCGTCTGGGTGCGTTTGAGCGCGATACCCGTCGCGTCCTGAAGGAAATCATGCAGGGAACCGCTGGCGAAATGTTGCAGCACTGGCCAGAGGGTGAGGTCCGCGAAGTAGTGGTCGATCTGGCAGACCGCCACGCCGTTGACCCGGCGCAACGTACGCAGGTGTACGACGTTGTCACCCTCCTGAATCCCGAGCGCATCCGCCACGTGGTGGGAGGCCGGGCGCAGGACCGAGAGCAGCTTTTCGCTGGTTGGATGGCTACCTTGATCAAGCAGATTCTGGCTAAAACGCGCCTGGGCGTTGAGCGGGTAGTCAAACGGGCGCATCAGCACCAGCACGCCGACGCCCTGACGGCGCTGCACCCAGCCGCGCTCCACCAGCTGGTCAATGGCGCGGCGCAGGGTGTGGCGGTTCACTTCGTAGCGGTCGGCAAGCTGCTGCTCGGCGGGCAGGTAGTCACCGCAGCGGTAATGCGTGCGCAGTTCCACTTCGAGCCTGGCCGCAATCTCTTGCCAGCGGGTAGGGTAACTGGTCGGATGTCTGGATAAGTGCATACCAATCAAAGCCTCGCTAATCAGATGAAGTGCTTACGCAAGCGTTGAGAGAGGAAATCCAGCAGGCTGACGGTGACGATGATAAGCACCATCAGGGCGCAGGTTTGCTGGAACTGGAAACCGCGAATCGCTTCCCACAGGGTGACGCCAATCCCGCCTGCGCCCACCATGCCGACCACGGTGGCGGAGCGAACGTTGGACTCGAAGCGGTACAGCGAGTAGGAGATCAGCAGCGGCATCACCTGCGGCAGGACGCCGTAGAGGATCTCTTCGATTTTGTTGGCGCCGGTTGCGCGAATACCTTCCACCGGGCCGGGCTCGATGGCTTCAACCGCTTCCGAGAGCAGCTTGGAGAGCACGCCGGTGGTGTGGATGAACAGTGCCATCACGCCGGCGAACGGACCCAGGCCAACGGCGACCACGAACAGCATCGCAAAGACCATTTCGTTGATGGCACGACAGGCGTCCATCAGGCGACGCATCGGCTGGTATACCCACCACGGCACGATGTTTTCGGCGCTCATCAGGCCGAACGGAATGGAGAGAACGACGGCGAGGGCGGTGCCCCAGACGGCGATTTGCAGGGTGATCGCCATTTCGCTGAGGTAGTCCTGCCACTGGCTGAAATCCGGCGGGAAGAAGTCGGCGGCGAAGGTCGCCATGTTGCCGGAATCTTTGAAGAGCAGCAGCGGATCCATCTCCGCGCCCTTCCAGGAGATAACGAGTACCGCCAGCAGGATGGCCCAGCTTATGAGCGAGAACCAGCTGCGCTTCGGCGGCGGGAGGGTGATGGTTTGCATGTTGGCTCCTTAATCTGTTCTCCCTCTCCCCCAAGGGAGAGGGGACTTGTGTTACTGCACCGCTTTATTCACGCTCGTCATCGCACCCAGCGCGGCGGTTAGGCGGTCGAGGTCTTCCAGCTGGGCCTGGATTTCAGAGACTTTGCTGGTCTTCTCCTCTTCCTTCAGCCCTTTGTTGTCCTTCACGGCCTGCATCTGCTTAAAAAGCGCCAACTGGCGAATCGGGACCAGCTGCAGATCGCTGGACGCGCGGAACGGTGCCCAGCCCAGACGTTCCAGAACCGCTTTCTCTTCCGGCGTTTTGCCGTAGTTCATAAAGAAGTCGTAGACCTTGTCCTTGGTGCTTTCGGAGAGATTTTTGCGCCAGACGATCGGATCGCCGGGGATCAGCGGGGATTTCCAGATGACCTTCAGCTCTTTCAGCTTGTCAGGCGCGGAGGTTTTCAGCTTGTCGAGGTTTTCGGTGTTGTTGGTGGCAACGTCCACCTGCTTGTTCGCCACGGCCAGCGCGTTGGTTTCGTGGCTGGCGTTGACGGTGCGCTTAAAGTCGCTGGCGGAGATGTTGTTTTTCGCGAAGACGTAGTAACCAGGGACGAGGAAGCCGGAGGTGGAGTTCGGATCGCCGTTACCAAAGGTCAGATCTTTGCGTTTGGCGATCATGTCGTTGAGGTTGTTGATCGGGCTGTCTTTGTTCACGATCAGCACGCTCCAGTATCCTGGAGAACCATCTGCCGCAACGGTCTGGGCAAAGACCTGACCGTTGGCGCGGTCCACCGCTTCCATGGCTGAAAGGTTGCCGTACCAGGCGATGTCCACTTTGTTAAAGCGCATCCCCTGGATGATGCCCGCGTAGTCCGGGGCGAAGAAGGCGTTCACTTTGATCCCCAGTTTGGTTTCCATATCTTTCAGGAACGGTTCCCACTGCGGCTTCAGGTTTTGCTGTGATTCCGTTGAAATGATGCCAAAGTTCAACGCTTTTTCCTGCTCTTCGGCGTACGCCGGGCTTAACAGGGTGCTGATGCTGAACATGCTGGTGAAGGCCAGCGCGGCAACGGCTTTGTAGTTCATTTCCATTCCTCGTTATCGGGGCGTTAAGCAGCCTGCGCGCGTTCTTCGACGCGGTTTACGCTGCGGTAGAGATGGTCAAAACGTTCGTTATCAAACTGGTGGCTGGCGCCATCGAAGAACACGTGGCCCTGACGCAGGGCGACGATGCGCTCGCAGTAGCGCAAGGCGTAATCCACCTGATGCAGCGTCACCACCACGGTGATGCCGTCGTTCTGGTTGATGTCGCGCAGGGTTTCCATCACGATGCGGGCCGACTCCGGATCCAACGAGGCGATGGGCTCATCGGCGAGAATGATTTTGGCTTTCTGCATCAGGGCGCGGGCGATAGCGACGCGCTGCTGCTGCCCGCCAGACAGCGTGGACACGCGCTGGTGGGCGAAGTGCGCCATGCCGACGCGGGTCAGCGCCTGTAAGGCTTCCTGCTTCTGTGATGGGGAGAACCAGCGCAGGCAGGTGCGCCAGAACGGGGTGCTGCCGAGCGCGCCAATCAGCACGTTCTCCAGCACCGTCAGGCGGTTCACCAGGTTGAACTGCTGAAAGATGTAGCCCGTCCGGGCGCGGCTTTTGCGAATATCGCTCGCCAGACGGCCCGCATGCTGCACGGTGTTACCCAGCAGCTCGACGCGGCTTTCCGGCGTTTTATCGCAGGTAATAAGGCCACTTAAGTGACGCAGAAGGGTGGATTTTCCTGAACCGGACGGCCCCAGCAGCGCCACCATTTCGCCCTGCTGGACGGTCAGATCAACGGCATGCAGCGCCTTGTTGTGATTGAAGGTCTTGCTCAGTTTCTCGACGCGGATGACAGTGTGCATGTGCTGGGCCTCACGATAAATGTGGCCTCATGCTGGCGCATCAATATGACATTTGGGTTAAGTGCAGGTTGCGGGAGTTTGAAGAGTTGAGGGGAGTTTGATGACAGGCGGAGGCAGACCGCCCACCGCCCGAAAATTAGTGCTGCTGCTTAACGACGTTAATCATCCACGGCACGCCGTACTTGTCGGTGACCTTACCGAAGCCGTGCGCCCAGAAGGTTTCCTGCCAGGCCATGTCGATATTCCCGCCATCGGCAAGGTTGTCGAACCAGCGCTTGCCTTCTGACACATCCTGCGTGTCGAGCACCAGCGTGAAGCCCGCGTATTGTGCGCTGCTGCCCGGCGGCAGCCCGTCGCTCATCATGATATCGCTGCCCGCAATGCGAACGTTGGAGTGAGCGATAGCCGAATCCGGAAACTGCATGCCGGACGGACAGCCTTCTTCGCTGTTATCGCTTTTTGGCATTTCGCCGAAGGTGATTTTATAGAGGAGTTCTGCGCCGACGGCCTGCTGATAGAAGGCGGTAGCCTCTGCACAGTTGCCGGCAAAAGAGATGTAGGGACTTAACGGCATAATCTTTACCTCACGTAAGAAAAGCCCGTTAAGTGTAGTTCCCGAAAGCCCGGTAAGCGAAGCGCTACCGGGCGGGTTAAATCAGTTCTTTTTCACGAACTCAGATTTCAGTTTCATCGGACCGAAGCCGTCAATTTTGCAATCGATATTATGATCGCCTTCCACCAGACGGATATTCTTCACTTTGGTGCCGATCTTCAGCATGGAAGAGCTGCCTTTCACCTTAAGATCTTTCACCACGGTGACGCTGTCGCCATCCGCCAGCAGATTACCGTTGGCATCTTTGACGACCAGCGCATCAGCGTCCTGCGCTGGCTCGGCATCATTCCATTCGTGTGCACATTCCGGGCAGATGAACATGCCATTATCTTCGTAGGTGTATTCAGAATTGCATTTTGGGCAGTGTGGGAGTTGCATGTCGGTATCCTCAAAAGTGTTAACGCGCTGGAAAATGCCAGCTAAATGACGGCAGAGTGCCGAAAAAGGCGGCAAGTATAACGCAAATCCACACTTTTGTCGGTGCTATTGTGAATTTAAAAAACGCAGAAAATGTGTTGCGAGTGACACTTACTGTCAGTCAGCTAAGCGATGCTAACGTCATTAACACGGTGGAAAGAGAAGTCGCTAAATATATCGAATATTTTATTGCGGCAAATTGCTACGCACCTTCATTTCGGATAAGGTGAAGCAACGCATTGTTATTTATCTTCGAACTTTACTGCCATGCATTTCTTATGTTGGCGGCCTATCCCTCTCTTTTTAGGTGGGTAAATAATGATGATATATCCTGAAGCTTCTTAAAATGGGCCAGGCTTTTTATCTTTTGGCTTTCAGGCCTTGAGGAGAGCTTTACACGCCATGCAGGGATAGCCATTTATTTCTGATTATCTTCAATTAGTTATATTTTGGTGAACATGTTTTCCACACGTGATCATATAAGCCTGAACATCATAATTAATACAAGTGGCTTAATAAAAGTAATAAATTTGCGTTAAGGAAAGGCTTTTATCATGCACACACAGACCATTTTTGAATTAAGTCAGGAAGCTGAGCGTTTGTTACAGCTTGCCCTGCAAAATCTCGATACCCTGAAATCAATGCCGACAGCGAAGCTGGAGAGCACGACGGCTGCTATTACAGGTGAAAAGAACAACGTGCTGCCTTTGCATTTTAGTGCGCGAGGTGTCGAAGCGCAGCAGGCAACGCTGAATAATGAATTACGCAAAATAACACGTCTGGAAATGGTTCTGGCTATCGTTGGCACGATGAAAGCGGGGAAATCGACCACCATTAATGCCATTGTGGGTACCGAAGTGTTGCCGAACCGCAACCGCCCAATGACGGCGCTGCCTACGCTGATACGTCATACGCCAGGTCAGAAAGAGCCGGTTCTCCACTTCTCACATGTCTCTCCTATTGATGATTTGATTCACCTGCTGCAGAAAAAGCTTGGCGATTACGATCGCGGCAAGCTGGCTCTGCAACTGGAAATTGATAAGGACATGAATACGCTGCTGGAGCGTATTGAGAAAGGCGAGGCCTTTGAAAAGCATCATCTCGGGGCGCAGCCAATATTTCATTGCCTGAAAAGTCTCAATGACCTGGTGAGGCTCTCCCAGGCGCTGGGCGTGGCGTTTCCGTTCTCTGAATACGCGGCCATCGAACATATTCCGGTGATTGAAGTGGAGTTCGTGCATCTTGCGGGTCTGGATGCCCACCTCGGGCAGCTGACGCTGCTCGATACTCCCGGCCCCAATGAGGCCGGACAACCGCATCTGCAAAAAATGCTTAGCGAACAGTTAGCCCGCGCGTCGGCGGTGCTGGCGGTGATGGATTATACCCAGCTTAAATCTATTTCTGATGAAGAGGTCCGTCAGGCTATTTCGGTTGCGGGGAAATCAGTGCCTCTGTATGCGCTGGTGAATAAATTCGACCAGAAGGATCGCAATAGCGACGATGAAGAGCAGGTCAGGGCGATGATCTCGGGGACCTTAATGAAAGGCACTATTTCGCCTGGCCAGATCTACCCTGTTTCCTCTATGTGGGCGTATCTGGCAAACCGCGCCCGCAACGAGATGAATGCCCGCGGACGCCTGCCGGATCATCAGGAGCAGCCCTGGGTGCAGGATTTTGCCGAAGCCGCACTCGGACGCCGCTGGCGTTCGGCGGACCTGGACGATATAAACCATATCCGTCACGCAGCCGATTTGCTCTGGGAAGATTCGCTGTTTGAACAGCCGATACGCAAACTGATTTACGCCGCCTATGCCAATGCCTCGCTATTCGCGCTGCGCTCGGCCTCGCATAAGCTGCTCAACTACGCGCAAAATGCCCGGGAGTATCTCGACTTCCGCTATCAGGGGCTGACGGTGGCCTTTGAGGGGCTGGAACTGAACATCGCGCGTCTTGAAGAGGATATGGCGCTGCTGCAGACGCGCCAGAGCGCGGTGAGCGATGAGGTGAAACATGAAGTTGACCAGGCGCTGAACGCGACCGCGGACTTTATGGAGGCCGAAAAATCGGCGCTTCACCAGGCAGTGGGCCATGTGTTCAGCCCTCAAAATATTCTTGATTTGGCAGGTATTGAGCGGCTGAATCGCCGCAGTGACAAACAGCAAGAGCGGGAACCGCTGGTTCTGGATGATGAAGGTCAGGCGCAGATCGTCCTGAGTAAAATTCGCTCCTCCTGTGAACTCATCATGCTGGATGCGCAGGCAAAAATTGCCCGGGAGCTGGCGTTACGCTTCGATCAGCTGGAATCTACGCTGGCGCGCTCGCTGAATGACGCTATCCGCCCCATTGAAACGCGTATAAAAGAGCATCTGAGCCATGCCGGCTTCCGGGCGCGGATCAGCTTCCCGGCCTTTCAGGCAAACCAGCTTGACTTCAATACGCGCGCGCTGTTTAACGATGCCATTGCACAGGATAACCGCCCGGCAGGTCAACTTTCCGCCGGGAGCAGTATGCGTGAAACCGTTTCGCGTTGGCTCAATAATCCGGGCTGGGGCTGGGATGAGTATGTGGTCACGCGCACGCACTATGTTATCGACATTGCGCAACTGCATGACAAATTTAAGCAACATATTGATCAGTTTTGTGAACAAATACGTAAAGCTTTATCCGCGCAGGTCGATGTCTCTGTTACGGCCGGAATGGCGACGTTCTTTGCAGAATTTTCGTTATGCCTGACCGGGTTACAGGAAAGCTTGCGTGATAGCCTCGCAGTGCGTCAACAAAATGAGCATTCAACCCGAGCGCTCAGCCAGCTGTTGAAGCAAAGCATTACGACTGCGACGTGGATTCAGGAAGATACCCGACTGTTACGCGATGACATTCAAACTTTATTCGCAGCAGAGCAACCATGACAACACAGCTACTGGACGGTCCCGGGCGGACGCTGGAGTGTATTCATCCCAGGTTTATGGTCGATCTTGTGCAGGGCGTGGACGCGGCGCGCCATCCCCATCTGGGGCCGCAGCAGCTGCAGTTTCGTGAACGTTTGACTCAGGAGATCATGACGCATACCCGGCTACGGCCTTGGGCGATGGCGGGAATGCTTAACGAGAACGCGGCCCTGCGCCTGGGGCTGGCGGAAAAACTCGCCGGCATGTTGGATCCGGGCCATCTTGCGCTGACGCTGATGGCCGATAAACTGACTGCACTGTGCCAGCAGGCTCACCTGCGCGCTCAGCCATCTCCCGGCCTGCTTGAACAGTATGCGGAGCTCTCCTCTCATTTTACCCAACGTGCCGCCTATAAAGAAAAGGCGCTGACCCAGCGTGGACTGACGGTACAGGCGGGCGAGCACAGTGAACAAATTTTCACCCGCTGGCGAGCCGGTCACTATGATGGCTGGTCTTTGGCCGGGCGCTGCTTCATTGTTCTGGAAGAGCTGCGCTGGGGAGCATTTGGCGATGCCTGCCGTCTGGCGAACAACGATGTGTCGGCCATGCTCAAGGATAATTTACGCAGCATGGCCGCCAACTACCTCGCACAGGGCATCAATGCGTCTCCCACAACGCGCCATTTCTATCATCAATGGCTGACCACACCCGCTTCGGCGGGTTTAATCGATCACAAAGACATGCTGGGCTGGCTGGGCGACTGGTGTCAGGCGGATATACACCCGGTGAGTTGGTCAGTGACGCAAAACTGGCAGACCGTCGCGCTGGGTATGCCGAGGCTGTGTTCGGCAAAACGGCTGGTGGATGCGATGGTGGAAGAGATTTTTGGTTGAACCCCTCATCCTGACCCTCTCCCCCCAGGGGAGAGAGGATGGCTGGCGCGGTGTGTTAGTGATTCATTTCTATCGGTTTCGGTTCAGGCGGGATCTCTTGCACATTTCCGTAGCGTTTCGCGTATAGCGCCGTGATGATGGGCACCAGGATTGCGGTGACAATCACGCTGGCGGCAACCAGTGCCGTCGCGGACGCGGCCACCGGTTCGAAGGCCGGGTTAATCTGGGCGATAATCACCGGATTTGCAACGGCAGCGCCTGCGGCTGAAGAGGCGGCGACGCCCGCCGTGCCGTTTCCTCCCCCGATTACGCGGTCAGCAATGATCAGCGGAATACCGGTGATGATGATAACCGCGACACCCAGCACAATCCCCAGCAGTCCCGTATCCAGAATCACGTTCAGGTTGATGGTATTACCCAGCGCAAAGCCAAAGAATGGGATCAGCACCGGCGTGGCTTTGCTGAAGAAATCACGCAGATCGTGATCCAGATTGCCCAGCGCGAAGCCGATCAGGAATGGCAGGATCGCGCCGACAAAATGATGGGGCTCAAAAGAAGCCAGGCCAGCGGACCCCAGGATCAACATCGTCATGAGCGGGCCGGACTCCAGAGACATCAAAACAAACGCGCCGGACTCCTCTTTCGTTCCGTACTGGTTCATCAGGCTTGCATACAGCCCGCCGTTGGTCATGTCCATCGCCGAGACAATCGCCAGGACGGATAACCCGGCGAAGAAACCGGTCTGAATTCCATTTTCAGGAATGAACATCGCGCATATCATTGCGACCACCCAGGCAACCGCTATTTTGGTTATTACCAGCGTTCCGGATTTGCGTAATACGGTACCGGTTGCCCGCAAATTAATGGATGCGCCGATACAAAAGAACCAGACCGCCAGGATGGGAACGGTACCCGTAATCATCCCCTTTGTGAAACCACCAAAATAAGCTCCGGTTTCAGGTGCTAATGTATTCAGAATAGCACCGAGTACCAGCGGCACCAGCATCATACCACCCGGTATGCGTTCTATCGTGGCTTTAATCTTCATCTCTAACCCTCACAATTTCGCCTCTCATGGTGAGCGACAGGTGCGAATAAAAAAATCAATAAATTCAATTTGATGAAGGGTGCTCTTGATGATTGGTTTGTGATAACCCTGCACCGAAATTCAGTCAGCGCTCTCGTTTCCTGTCGTCAGAAAACATGCGTCGCTATGTTTCAGGAATTATCATGCGATCGATGGAATATTGATTCAATGAAAATAAAACGGTGTTTTAGTTATCTTCATCACATATTGAATGTAAACTTTAAGACCCGTTGTGAGAGCTGAAAATTTATGTAAATCTCTTGTAAAAAATATGGTTTTTTATTCTGTTGGGAAAAGAAAAAGGATGAGGGCGTAAATGGGGGCTCTGGAAGGTTGAGAAAGTACTTATTTGCGGTAGTTGACAAAAACTGTCTTCACCTGACGCAGTATAAATATATGTGTGAAGTTGATCACAAATATAAACGCTGGTAGGGTAAAAAGGTCATTAACTGCCCAGACAGGCGTCAACAGGTTCGGTTGTATCGACGGTAAACGTCAATGTAAGTAAACCTGCTACGCTTGAAGATGGAGGTTCGCACGGAGCGGATCTCGGGTTCACAGAGTGCGAGTTGGCTGTGGAACGGACAGGGCTAAGTCTACGAGGAAAGCTATGCTAAGAAGGAAAAAGGTTAAACCCATTACGCTTCGCGACGTCACCATTATTGATGACGCTAAACTGCGTAAAGCGATCACCGCCGCCTCGCTCGGTAATGCGATGGAATGGTTCGATTTCGGTGTCTACGGCTTTGTTGCCTATGCATTAGGTAAAGTGTTCTTCCCCGGTGCTGACCCTAGCCTGCAGATGATTGCCGCGCTGGGTACATTCTCCGTTCCTTTCCTGATCCGCCCGCTGGGTGGTCTGTTCTTCGGTATGCTCGGTGACAAATACGGTCGCCAGAAAATACTCGCTATCACCATTGTCATTATGTCGATCAGTACGTTCTGTATCGGCCTAATACCGTCCTATGCCACGATCGGCATCTGGGCACCTATTCTGCTGTTGCTCTGTAAGATGGCGCAGGGCTTCTCCGTCGGGGGCGAGTATACCGGGGCGTCGATCTTCGTCGCGGAGTATTCCCCTGACCGTAAGCGCGGCTTCATGGGCAGTTGGCTGGACTTCGGTTCGATTGCCGGGTTTGTGATGGGTGCGGGCGTCGTGGTTCTGATTTCAACCGTGGTCGGTGAGGAGAACTTCCTCGACTGGGGCTGGCGTATCCCGTTCTTTATCGCGCTCCCACTGGGTATTATCGGTCTTTACCTGCGACATGCGCTGGAAGAGACACCTGCGTTCCAGCAGCACGTTGATAAACTGGAGCAGGGCGACCGCGAAGGGCTGCAGGACGGCCCGAAAGTGTCCTTTAAAGAGATCGCGACAAAGCACTGGCGCAGCCTGCTGACCTGTATTGGTCTGGTGATTTCCACCAACGTTACTTACTACATGCTGCTGACCTACATGCCGAGCTATCTGTCGCATAACCTGCACTACTCGGAAGATCACGGCGTGCTGATTATTATCGCCATCATGGTGGGTATGCTGTTTGTACAGCCGATTATGGGTCTGCTGAGTGACCGCTTTGGCCGTCGACCGTTTATCATCCTGGGTAGCGTAGCGCTGTTCGCGCTGGCGATCCCGGCGTTTATTCTGATCAACAGTAACGTGCTGGGTCTGATTTTCGCGGGTCTGCTGATGCTGGCGGTGATCCTGAACTGCTTTATCGGGGTGATGGCATCCACATTACCTGCGATGTTCCCGACGCACATTCGTTATAGTGCGCTGGCGGCGGCGTTCAACATCTCCGTTCTGATTGCCGGCCTGACGCCTACGCTTGCCGCCTCTCTGGTGGAAAGCACGCAGAACCTGATGATGCCAGCCTACTACCTGATGGTTATTGCGGTAGTCGGCCTGGCGACCGGCCTGACCATGAAGGAGACGGCGAACCGTCCTCTGAAAGGGGCGACGCCTGCGGCATCTGATATTCAGGAAGCGAAAGAAATCCTGCGCGAGCATTACGATAACGTTGAGCAGAAAATTGAGGATATCGACGCAGAGATTGAAGAGCTGCAGAAGAAACGCTCCCGTCTTGTTGATCAACATCCACGCATTAACGAGTAATAAAGAAACCCGCCAACGGCGGGTTTTCTTTTATTAGCATCCGGCGGCGATGTAGTCGCCGTTGGCGCTAATGGGGATGACGGTCAGGAACAGGACGGTCGCGAACAGGATCAGGATGATACCTCCGGCAATTTTAACTGCCGGTACCAGCCATCTGAACGCGCTATCTCCCCCGAACCATGCCACCGTGCGTTCACGGGCATAACGAACCGCCAGTGATAGCCCCATAATAGCGAGTGCCGTTCCTAAAGACATGGTCATAACGGCCGCCATTCCCCAGGTGACAATGCCCAGCGCGTTCGAAAACATCAGAATCATGATTGCACCGCTGCACGGACGTGCGCCAATCGCCAGAATGACGCCCAGACGTGTTTTCCAGTCACCTTGTGTCAGATCTGCGCCCACGCCGTGATGACCACAGCCACAGTGTTCATCGTGCTGATGAAGGGGAGTGATGGCTGAGATCCTTATTCTTTGAGGCCGCAGGCTTTTCAGCGCCTGGTAAATGATGAAAGCACCAAACGCGCCAATCAGCACGGCGCTTATCTTCTCGACATACCAGCGGCTGGTGCTGATATCCCCTGACGCGAGGTTAAATCCTACTGCCAGAATAAAGACAAACAGAATGGCGCTGACGCCCTGCATCAGGCTGCCAAGAAAGGGAACGGTGCGTGCGGCCAGTTCGCTCTCCTTATTTGTGCTCAGGTAGGTTGTCACGATGAACTTCCCGTGCCCCGGCCCGATGGCGTGAAGGACGCCATAAAAGAAAGCGCCTGTTAAGAGCCATAATCCACCGCTGTACTGGTTGTTATTAAGCTGCAGGAGATACATCACCAGATAACGGTGCAGCGTAATCTGAGTGGCAAGGCACCACTGGATAAAGGCGTTCCAGTGCGTATGCAGCGTAAAAGCGGCGAAGAGGATGGCCAGCAGCATCAATCCGGCCGAAGGGAGGCGCCAGTCGCGAGGCAGGCGTTGTGTATTCATCAGGGGGAGCTCTGCGGAAAAGAATATTTGCCGCTAGTATAGTTGATCTTCTCTTTCAGTTCGCAGGATCGCATCAGGATCTTGCTGTAATTGTGGATAAGTCTGTGCGTAAAAGGGTATAAATCGGGGTTTTGCTGGGGAATGCAGCAGTCAGTCATTTTTTTGCAACTTTTCTGTTGCGGGCTGCGGATAACTCCCTATAATGCGCCTC